>NZ_JBYMTK010000152.1:0-219 GCF_057773105.1 Dietzia sp. IBK-p2-15D | reverse complement strand
GGACTCCTGGACCGGCGAGTGGTACCACACCGGTGACATCGGCGAGCTGGACTCCGACGGCTACCTGTCCATCACGGGTCGCAAGAAGGACCTCATCGTCACCGCCGGCGGCAAGAACGTCTCGCCGGGGCAGATCGAGGACGCGATCCGGGCGCATCGACTCGTCGGTCACGCGGTCCTCATCGGTGAGGCCCGTAAGTTCGTCTCCGCGCTGATCAC
>NZ_JBYMTK010000151.1:0-219 GCF_057773105.1 Dietzia sp. IBK-p2-15D | reverse complement strand
GGACTCCTGGACCGGCGAGTGGTACCACACCGGTGACATCGGCGAGCTGGACTCCGACGGCTACCTGTCCATCACGGGTCGCAAGAAGGACCTCATCGTCACCGCCGGCGGCAAGAACGTCTCGCCGTCGCAGATCGAGGACCTGCTCTCGTCCGATCCGCTGATCAGCCAGGCCGTCGTCGTGGGCGACAACCGCAACTACATCGCGGCGCTGGTCAC
>NZ_JBYMTK010000150.1:0-219 GCF_057773105.1 Dietzia sp. IBK-p2-15D | reverse complement strand
CGAGGCCATCCGCGACGGCTGGTTCGCCACCGGTGACCTCGGTTCGCTCGACCAGGACGGCTACCTGACGATCACCGGTCGCGCCAAGGAGATCATCGTCACCGCCGGCGGCAAGAACGTCTCGCCGGGGCAGATCGAGGACGCGATCCGGGCGCATCGACTCGTCGGTCACGCGGTCCTCATCGGTGAGGCCCGTAAGTTCGTCTCCGCGCTGATCAC
>NZ_JBYMTK010000149.1:0-225 GCF_057773105.1 Dietzia sp. IBK-p2-15D | reverse complement strand
AACACGAGCGAGTACAGCGCCCACAATTGCTGTGCGAGGTGGTGCGCCGCGAGCGAGTCGACGCCGGCGGCGACTGGGCCGCGATCGCGACCGAGTCCAACACGAGCGAGTACAGCGCCCACAATTGCTGTGCGAGGTGGTGCGCCGCGAGCGAGTCGACGCCGGCGGCGACTGGGCCGCGATCGCGACCGAGTCCAACACGAGCGAGTACAGCGCCCACAATTG
>NZ_JBYMTK010000148.1:0-242 GCF_057773105.1 Dietzia sp. IBK-p2-15D | reverse complement strand
AATCCAGGTCGCCCTCCCCCGCGTCGAGTGCGCGGGGGCCCGACCGGGGTGGTCCACCGGTCCCACGGTCGCAGCAGGTGCGCGGACAGCACCAGGCCGTGCGCGGCGAGCAGCGAATCCAGGTCGCCCTCCCCCGCGTCGAGTGCGCGGGGGCCCGACCGGGGTGGTCCACCGGTCCCACGGTCGCAGCAGGTGCGCGGACAGCACCAGGCCGTGCGCGGCGAGCAGCGAATCCAGGTCGC
>NZ_JBYMTK010000147.1:0-255 GCF_057773105.1 Dietzia sp. IBK-p2-15D | reverse complement strand
TGAGCCTGGTCAAGTACCTCATCACCGAACTCGCGAAGAACCACGGTGCGCGGGTCGACGCACTGCGCGACTTCGTGCCCTCGGCGCAGGACGGGGAGTGGGAGAAGGTCATCGCCGGCCAGCGTGTCCAGGTGATCAAGCCCAGCGGCCGGGGCGGAACCCTCGAGTTCGGCACCGCCGTGGTCAACGCGGCGGACGGGTCCATCGCGGGTCTGCTCGGAGCCTCCCCGGGCGCCTCCACCGCGGTGGACGCCA
>NZ_JBYMTK010000146.1:0-255 GCF_057773105.1 Dietzia sp. IBK-p2-15D | reverse complement strand
TGGCGTCCACCGCGGTGGAGGCGCCCGGGGAGGCTCCGAGCAGACCCGCGATGGACCCGTCCGCCGCGTTGACCACGGCGGTGCCGAACTCGAGGGTTCCGCCCCGGCCGCTGGGCTTGATCACCTGAACACGCTGGCCGGCGATGACCTTCTCCCACTCCCCGTCCTGCGCCGAGGGCACGAAGTCGCGCAGTGCGTCGACCCGCGCACCGTGGTTCTTCGCGAGTTCGGTGATGAGGTACTTGACCAGGCTCA
>NZ_JBYMTK010000145.1:0-255 GCF_057773105.1 Dietzia sp. IBK-p2-15D | reverse complement strand
CTCTCCCACACCCTCACGAGTGCAGTACCATCGGCGCTGGCAGGCTTAGCTTCCGGGTTCGGAATGGGACCGGGCGTTTCCCTGCCGCTATGGCCGCCGTAACTCTGTGAAACAAGGCCCACGTGTTCTTGCGTGGGTGTGTTGTTTCAGATACTGCACAGTGGACGCGTTGCGATTCTTTAGGGGCTGTTTGTGTGTAAGCCCTCGGCCGATTAGTACCGGTCACCTGCACGCATTGCTGCGCTTCCAGTTCCG
>NZ_JBYMTK010000144.1:0-255 GCF_057773105.1 Dietzia sp. IBK-p2-15D | reverse complement strand
GCGATGGGCGCTGGCGGGAGGGTGTCGAGATGACGGTGGTTGTTCCATCACGCGAGCGCAGCGTTGAGGAGAGGCGGCGGTTGGCGCTTGAGTATGTCGAGTGCCGGTATGGCACCAAGGCCGCGTTCCTGCAGGAGCACCGGATCGCTGAGTGGCAGATGCGGCGGTGGGTGGCCGCGTTGGCTGACGGTGACCTCGACGGGAACGTCATCCCGCGTCAGACTGGGGAGATGACCAGGGAAGATGCAGCTGAGG
>NZ_JBYMTK010000143.1:0-259 GCF_057773105.1 Dietzia sp. IBK-p2-15D | reverse complement strand
GGCCCGGCCACCATCGACGCCCTCATCGAACTACTCACCCGCAGCACCGGCGCCACCATCACCGTGCCCGACACCGCACCCGGCGCCGCAGACACCCCCCACCACGCCCACCGCTACCGCATCAGCGACCGACTGGCCCACCGCATCCGCCTACGCGACGGCACCTGCCGCCACCCCGGCTGCTCCGTCCCCGCCGACGCCTGCGACATCGACCACGTCCGCCCCTTCAACCACACAGACCCCACCGCCGGCGGCCCGA
>NZ_JBYMTK010000142.1:0-264 GCF_057773105.1 Dietzia sp. IBK-p2-15D | reverse complement strand
CGGCGCCGACACCCTCGACACCGACACCATCCGCAGCATGGACGAACTACGCGCCGACGCCCTCGTCACCGCCCTCCTCGGCCACCCCAGCACCGACACCGACGCAGGCAGGGGCGCCGGGGCGGGCACGGGTGCGAGTCACCGCCCGCCGGCCACCCAGATCCGCCCCACCATCACCGTGCTCGCACCCCCCGGCCCCGACGGCGAACCCGAGGTCTACCTCCCCCGAGGCGGCCCGGCCACCATCGACGCCCTCATCGAACT
>NZ_JBYMTK010000141.1:0-273 GCF_057773105.1 Dietzia sp. IBK-p2-15D | reverse complement strand
GATCCTGCGAGCGGCGCCTTGGATCGGGGCTGTAGGGGGAACACCGGCCAGCCGGCCGCGGCGTACTCGAGGGCGTGGGCGATCATTCCGCCACCCCCGTCGGGACGATCACGGCGAGCACCATTGCCGCGTACAGTCCCCGGGCCTTGGCGCGTTGCACCGCCTTCTCAGCCGAGTGCAAGCTCAAGTACAAGCGGCGCCGATACTTGCCCTCACTCGAGGTCACAATCACGCAGTACCCGCGGGCAGCGGCGAACAGTGCGGCCTCGGAAG
>NZ_JBYMTK010000140.1:0-278 GCF_057773105.1 Dietzia sp. IBK-p2-15D | reverse complement strand
AGCTCCTCGTGCTCTCGCCGCTGCTGCTCGGTCCAGTCGGGTCCTCCCCGTCGTCGGCCACGCCAAGTGAGTGCATGACCGATATAGCTTTTCCCAGCGCATCAACGACCTTGCGCTCGGAATCCAATTCCGTTTCCAGCTTGGCGATTCTGGCGTTCAGACGCCTAACCTCAGCTGCATCTTCCCTGGTCATCTCCCCAGTCTGACGCGGGATGACGTTCCCGTCGAGGTCACCGTCAGCCAACGCGGCCACCCACCGCCGCATCTGCCACTCAGCG
>NZ_JBYMTK010000139.1:0-291 GCF_057773105.1 Dietzia sp. IBK-p2-15D | reverse complement strand
AACCGTAATCCCCGCTCGACCGTCGGCACGATCACCGAGGTTCACGACTATCTGCGCCTGCTCTACGCCCGCGCCTCACCGTGGGCCAGGGCGCCATTCTCGGCGTGGGCGCGATGGAGTACCCCGTGGATCGCCTCGACGTGTCGATCGACCAGAAGTCGACCAACCGTAATCCCCGCTCGACCGTCGGCACGATCACCGAGGTGCACGACTATCTGCGCCTGCTCTACGCCCGCGCCTCACCGTGGGCCAGGGCGCCATTCTCGGCGTGGGCGCGATGGAGTACCCCGT
>NZ_JBYMTK010000138.1:0-301 GCF_057773105.1 Dietzia sp. IBK-p2-15D | reverse complement strand
CAGGACGAGTCCGAGGGATCCGATCCCGTGCTGGGCACGATCCTGCGCAAGGGCTACCGCCACGGTGAGCGGACCCTGCGGACGGCGATGGTGATCGTCCGCTGAGCCACCCGGCTCACCACCCCGGCGTGCGGGTGCGTCCCGAGACGATTCGGGTCGCACCCGCACGCCGACCCACCCCGGACGTGCCGGGGAACTGAGAGAATTCGTAGACCCGAACACTGCAATAAGAAGACGAACTGCAACAAGAAGAAGGGAGGCGTCTGGTGAGTCAGCGCGAATGGGTCGAGAAGGACTACTA
>NZ_JBYMTK010000137.1:0-312 GCF_057773105.1 Dietzia sp. IBK-p2-15D | reverse complement strand
GGCTCGCTGGACGGGCCGTCGTCGGGTGCTGGTCACGGAGGTCGAGTCTACGTCCGGTCGACGTCGCCTCGGGTCGGACCCGCTGGCCCGGGTCTGACCCGCCCTCGCCCTGCAGCCGCTCCCCGGGGTGGCGTCTCGCACCCGCTCCGGGGCATGCGAGACGCCACCCCGGGGAGCGGCTGTGGCCCCGGGCGTGCGGCTGGGGTCGCAGCGGGCAGGCAGTTGCCCCGGCGTGCGGCTGCCGGGGAGGCGAGGGGCCGCGAGGGAAGGAAACGGCGGAGGGGCCGCACTCTCCGTCTGTGGAGAATGCGG
>NZ_JBYMTK010000136.1:0-322 GCF_057773105.1 Dietzia sp. IBK-p2-15D | reverse complement strand
AACACGCCCTCCGGGGTGATCTTGGCCTTGGCCTGACGGTCCACCGGCCATCACAGACCTCACTTCTCAACGGGCGGGGGGACCCCGCGGACGACAGGGCCGACCCCGGAGGGTCGGATCGTCACAGGGTAGATGGCCTCCCCGGTGGCGGTGCGCTCGTCGAGCCTGAGTCGCTCGAACTCGAGCTGCTCGAGGAACACGCCCTCCGGGGTGATCTTGGCCTTGGCCTGACGGTCCACCGGCCATCACAGACCTCACTTCTCAACGGGCGGGGGGAACCCGCGGACGACAGGGCCGACCCCGGAGGGTCGGATCGTCACAG
>NZ_JBYMTK010000135.1:0-430 GCF_057773105.1 Dietzia sp. IBK-p2-15D | reverse complement strand
AATGTGGTAGCCCTTGACTGACGCGGTGCTTTTAACCTCGATCATATCCCATTCATCGGTACCATCGACACGGCGCAGAACATCAAGTGACGCATAAGAACCATCCTGCGGATGGATTGCAGTTGCTTCAAAGATCAATCCCTGCCCGGCGGCAATCAGCTGCTGCGTTGCCTGCGCCGCCGCAGATGGATCGCCAGGATTGGCCACAACCTCAGCCCCGGAACCGAAATAAGCTTTGGCCAGTTCCCCAATTTCATGACCTGCATTGCGCCGTGCCTGAAGCTGCACAGGGGCCGCTGACATCGCTGATTGTGGATGCTGCCGGTTCCTGTAGAACCAAAGGGCCAGCGAACATTGCTGGCCCAGGATAAATTGTGTCTTTGATAACCCAGCCGTCATGGCCGTTTCGAACCCCATGGGTTAGATGATG
>NZ_JBYMTK010000134.1:0-430 GCF_057773105.1 Dietzia sp. IBK-p2-15D | reverse complement strand
TCCACCTACCCCCGGTGAATGACTGGCCACAAGAGTATCACCAGCATAGATAGGAATATCTATTGCTACCTTTGATGTGACATCAGTTATTGGTACACCAGCACTATTAATTATTGTGTCTGCTGAAGAACTGAAAGAAACTGCAGCAGCGTGTGTTGTAGTTACAGAAGTATAAATTATTTCAGAACTTGAAGTTACCTCGCTTGTGTAACCAATAGTATAAAAAGATTCTTCATCCTGCACTATTGTAGTCACTTCACCTTTAATAGTTGGTGTAGCGTCTATAGTTGTAATCTGGGTATATGTGCCTGTAACTTTATCAAAAGATAGAGCAACTGGGGTAGCTGTTACGTCAGTAGTCGATGGCCGACCATCTGAATAGGAAACAACTGTTGTTATTGTCTTATCCACATTACCGGATATAACTTCA
>NZ_JBYMTK010000133.1:0-430 GCF_057773105.1 Dietzia sp. IBK-p2-15D | reverse complement strand
TACAGTTATGCTAATTAAAACGATTTTGACAGGCGGGAGGTCAATTTGATCCCGGACGTATCACAGGCGCTGGCCTGGCTGGAAAAACATCCTCAGGCGTTAAAGGGGATACAGCGTGGGCTGGAGCGCGAAACTTTGCGTGTTAATGCTGATGGCACACTGGCAACAACAGGTCATCCTGAAGCATTAGGTTCTGCACTGACCCATAAATGGATTACTACCGATTTTGCGGAAGCATTGCTGGAATTTATTACACCAGTGGATGGTGATATTGAACATATGCTGACCTTTATGCGCGATCTGCATCGCTATACGGCGCGCAATATGGGCGATGAGCGGATGTGGCCGTTAAGTATGCCATGCTATATCGCAGAAGGTCAGGACATCGAACTGGCACAGTACGGCACTTCTAACACCGGTCGCTTTAAAA
>NZ_JBYMTK010000132.1:0-432 GCF_057773105.1 Dietzia sp. IBK-p2-15D | reverse complement strand
CATAACCGTAATCATCACAAAAAAGAACTGTTTCAAATCCAAAACTTTTACTCTTACTTACACTATATGCTAATACAAGAAATTCGATATAAGGGAACGCCCAGTGTGTTTGAGCGTTCCTTATATCAACTGAGCCAAATGGCTTACTATAAAAAGCATATATTGCTGTCATAAACTATAAACCACCGTCACCACTAATTCCACTTGACGGACAAGTATTAGCAGTACAACCTGTATCAAAATGTAATACTGGTGCTTTAGCACATGTATCGTCATACGGTACTGGTTGAATTACATCGAACCATAATTGGAACTTGATTTTTCTTTCACATCCATTAGATGCTACATCATAGTAATAGTCCCATGTTAAACCATCACCAAAAGGTGAAGTAACTCGCATTCTTTCACGCATGTTTGGAACTGAGTTTTTAA
>NZ_JBYMTK010000131.1:0-432 GCF_057773105.1 Dietzia sp. IBK-p2-15D | reverse complement strand
GTGATTAGTTCGTAAAATTGGTACAAAACAGTATATTTTAGAAAAGCCCCAAACGTGGGGCTTTTGTTTATTGACATATTTCTAAAATTTGCTAATATCAATCTCGTCGGCTACAAGCCTATTTTTATTAGTTTATTATTAGTTCTTTGGTACTTTTTTAAAGAGAGCGTGTTCTCGATTCTCTTTAGGAAAATACCATACACATATATATGGCAACAGAAGCATTTAATCGTTCAAAACCTCACGTAAACATTGGTACTATCGGTCACGTTGACCACGGTAAGACAACTCTAACAGCTGCAATTTTGCATGTTTTAGACATGTCCGGAAATAAAGTTAAAATGAAAGGAGTTGGAGAAATCGACTCAGCTCCAGAAGAAAAGGCACGTGGTATTACTATTAACCTTTCTCACAACGAGTACGAAACAGAAA
>NZ_JBYMTK010000130.1:0-433 GCF_057773105.1 Dietzia sp. IBK-p2-15D | reverse complement strand
ATCGTAGCGGATATTGACTTTATGAGAACGGTTGACCTGTCTGACCTGCCTGCCGAGCGGGTGATGGGAGAAATGGAAAAGTTGCTCTTGGGTGCTGACGTTGGACACGGTTTAACAATGTTGGATGAGGTCGGTGCAATCGGTCAGCTTTTTCCCGAACTTGACATCCTCCGCACTATCCCTCAAGATGAGTTTTGGCATCCCGAAGGTGACGTTTGGACACACACCTTGATGGTAATGGATAGGGCTAACGAATATTGCGGATAGCCCTATTTAATACTTGACAAAGCAGATTCTTTCTGCTATACTTCTTATATGGAAAACAAATCACAAACAGAGGGACTGACTAAGGCTGAAAAGCTAACGGTTATGCTTGCTTGCCTGTTTCACGATTTGGGTAAAGCACCTACTACCGAAGTCATCGATGGGCGGG
>NZ_JBYMTK010000129.1:0-433 GCF_057773105.1 Dietzia sp. IBK-p2-15D | reverse complement strand
GTACGAGGAGGTGTGGCGCTACGAATGGCTGATGAACCCCACCCCGGACGGGGATCCACAGGTACGGGGACACCCGCAAGCGCGTGCGTGCGCGCGTCGACGGCCATCCCCCCGTGCGAGTTCGGCCGGTCAGGGACTCCACCAGATCCGAGACGACGTCGGTGCGTGCAACGACATTGCCACCCCCTTAGGAAGAAAGTGTGATCTACGTCATCCCAGAAGCTACAGGAAGTGGAGGAGTGGACATGACAGAGACTCAGCAAGCACCCCGTACTTCACCAGGTCCTCCGGCATGACCTCGCTGAAGTTGTCGGTCGTGTCGAGATCCTTCTTGCTGGCGACCTCGGACCCGAAACCCATCCCCTTGCGACCCACGCCTACAAGACGATGTCCTTCCTCGCGATGGACGATCCCCGCCACGCCCGCCTGCGCA
>NZ_JBYMTK010000128.1:0-434 GCF_057773105.1 Dietzia sp. IBK-p2-15D | reverse complement strand
GATAAACATTGATAGTAACCCGGTGCATAGTCGAGGACATGACTTACTAGCGCCGGGTTCATATCCTCACAATCAAATACAACATGATCCCCATCTTCAATTCCCCATACTCCGTTATCAATGTGGCGGGGGTATACTGCAGGGTCTTCAGGATCGGCATATTGCTCTCCAATTTCCGTCCACTCGCCACGATCCCCACGCATTTCGTAAACGGGGACTGTGTACATTCTGCCGAAATCGGGGTCGGTAAAGTGCCACGAATCTCCGATCCGCACAGAAAGCGCTGTGTGGCCGTTGTTACCGTCATACTCTGCTTTCGTCAGGAACATCACGCGGCGGCTCTCAATGCCTACCTGCGCCAGCAAGTCCACCGATAACGCGCTGACATACCCACACGTTAGCTGCACATCCGCGCCCGCATTGATGCGCGCTGC
>NZ_JBYMTK010000127.1:0-434 GCF_057773105.1 Dietzia sp. IBK-p2-15D | reverse complement strand
CTGTGCCTTAAATGGTGGTTCGCTGGTTCAACATTCCCACCATCCCGTCAGGCATAAGCTGCTTACTTTTGATGGCAAAGAGTTGGTCATTAACTCCTGCCACCATCAGCGAGCCTTCCCTTATGTTCCGGGATGTGACCATAAGCTTATTGGTTGGGCTCCGATGGGAACATCAGCGTTCAACCAAGGCGAGACGCCACAAGAAGACATGACCGGCCAACCCGAAGCCGAAATTGTCTTTTATAAGGAGACGGCCTGCCTAGGTATACAACACCATCCTGAATGGTTATGGCCGGGATCAGATGCACAGGACCGAGCAAGCCTCGATTACGTGAGAGACTTGGTTGATGCTCTTGTTGAAGGTCAGTTGTAAAGCAACACGAGACCGAACAACCTGCGTAAGTGGTTGTTCACCTATTTATGATCGAACATTA
>NZ_JBYMTK010000126.1:0-435 GCF_057773105.1 Dietzia sp. IBK-p2-15D | reverse complement strand
CCGACAAAGAGATGTCTACGTTTGAAATTGAGCAACAGTTACTGGAACAATTTCTGCGTAATACCTGGAAGAAAATGGACGAGGAACATAAGCAGGAGTTTCTGCACGCGGTCGATGCCAGGGTGAATGAGCTGGAAGAGCTGCTGCCGCTGCTGATGAAAGACAAATTATTGGCAAAAGGTGTGTCGCATTTGCTTTCCAGCCAATTGACCCGCATTTTACGCACCCACGCAGCAATGAGCGTGCTTGGGCATGGTTTGCTGCGCGGCGCGGGTCTGGGAGGCCCTGTGGGCGCAGCATTAAATGGGGTTAAAGCGGTCAGCGGCAGTGCCTATCGCGTGACAATTCCAGCCGTACTGCAAATCGCCTGCCTGCGCCGGATGGTTAGCGCCACTCAGGTCTGATACCGGAAACCGGGGAAAATTTTCATTTTCC
>NZ_JBYMTK010000125.1:0-435 GCF_057773105.1 Dietzia sp. IBK-p2-15D | reverse complement strand
TGCTTACTAACAGCAATACTAAATTCAGACACATTACTGCAATACCGCCCACCGCAGTAATGCGGGCAATTTTATTAATCCCTTTTGAAGCAACGACGGTGACCAGAATCATCCATGCCACTGCCAGCAGACCAACCACCTGCGTAGGCTCCAGTCCGGCAATATGCCAGTGCTGGGTCATGTCGCTACCGTAGAGGAATGTTGAGAACGGTACCCAAACTTTCGCGGAGGTACTCACCATCCAGATGATATAAGAGGAAAACCACATAAACGTACCAATGAAGGCAAAACGTGGTCCGACACTATTATTCATCCAGGAATAGATACCGCCTTCTTCTTTGCGATAAGCAGCTCCCATTTCAGCCATCATTAAGGCGAATGGAATAAAGAATAACAATGCAGAAAATATATAAAAGGGAATCGCACTATAACCCA
>NZ_JBYMTK010000124.1:0-435 GCF_057773105.1 Dietzia sp. IBK-p2-15D | reverse complement strand
GCCTCAGTGTATGCCGCCAGAGTTGTTCCATCTGTCCTTAGAGCAAATACACGTTTCAAACCTTGTACGCCAGAAAACGCTTCAGTAACACCATATGCCAGATCGTTATCCATATCCACCGTTCCCAATTCAAGTGCAATATCACCTGAGGAGTCTATTGCAATTTTATCTTCGTCAGCGGGGGCAGGAACAAGAGCTCTGAACGACACGTTAACTTCTCCAAATCCATCAACGTAAGGAACCCATTTGTAACCATCTGATCTTTCAGAAACGTACAAAGCGGCAACACTATCAAGACTTACAGAAGAAGACCCAGCAGTCCATGCGTTAGAATCACTTGAATCTGTTTTCTTAATCTCTCCAGAAAACTTAAGTCTGAACTGTACTTTAATGGCAGTTGCCGAGTTTGTGAACACAGTAGTATCAACAGCAGGA
>NZ_JBYMTK010000123.1:0-435 GCF_057773105.1 Dietzia sp. IBK-p2-15D | reverse complement strand
CATGAAACCTACCACCGTGAACCAGGCACTAAACTACCAGATCACCAACGTGCTACCCCATGATTTAGATATGCTTTACGCCAGCTTTACAGGGTTAGAACTTGATGCAATGCTGGAAATGCACAGCCTTCCAGAGTGCGCCGAACTCAAGTGCAAAGAGGTAAGATACGAGGTGTACAGCCACAAGGCCGGGAATGGGCGCACTTACCAGCGGTTAGTTGGCGATAATGGCAGGGTGATAATGAGTGTGGCAGAAAAGCGGGTTAGTGTATGAACTCTTACACCTGCGACAAGTGCGGGCGCAAGCTGGAACAGCGCATGATAGTTGGCGCTTACAAAATAGCCGAAAAGTGCAAGGTGAAGGTTTGTCGAGACTGCGCCGAATCAGCGGAGTATATTCTCACATTCTTATCGCTGCGCAAGTTGGGATACACA
>NZ_JBYMTK010000122.1:0-435 GCF_057773105.1 Dietzia sp. IBK-p2-15D | reverse complement strand
CATATTTGCATTACTGCATATATAAATACTTGTTGGGTGTTTATCTATATATTCCCTATGCCCTAAATCTTTTATACTATGTCCTTTTCTAATGGTAGTATTTCTAGTCCCGTAAAATGTTTTGTTTACTTTTTTTATTATTTTACGAGCCGTTTTTTGTGGATTGTATGCCATGTGTCCATCTCTACAAAAAACGGCAGGCGATTCGGAAAACACGGCTATATTCTCATGCACTTTGCCTACTTGAAAATTCATCGCTTGAAAATTTGACGGCTTCACCTTGTTCCAAATAATTTCATATCTAAACATATGCGGATTACTCATAACCAACGCACTTGTAAACGGCTGGGAGGCAGTTGTCACGAATGCGCCTTTAGGCTTCAATACATGCTTGACTGCCTCCCACATTGGAGCGAAGGGAATTACAGAATCCCA
>NZ_JBYMTK010000121.1:0-435 GCF_057773105.1 Dietzia sp. IBK-p2-15D | reverse complement strand
ATTCAACCACATCGGCAAATGGCATAGGACAAGCGTTTGTCTATACATGGAATTACCGAGATGCTGATGTTACAAGCGTAATACCACTAGAAGATAACTATGTATCCGCAATCTTTATGTGGGGTGGAACACCTACTGTTATCACTAACGGGATTACAGAAAGAAATGGTAATTTAAAAGTCAAACTACTTTCAGGTAATTCGGTAATAAGGGTTGCAGATTTTGATGGCACAGCTCCAACTATGAGGGGGGTAGTTACAACTAATAATGTTTTATATGCAAACTGTGGAGGTGAAATTGTAGCTGTTGGAGATAGGTTTACTGAAAGTCGTGGTAACTATGCAGTTAATCATATAGGGTCTTTAAGGGATGCTGGATTGTCGGGTGGACTTTTCTATGATGTTAGTAGTGCTAATATAGTGCTGTGGGGAGGTA
>NZ_JBYMTK010000120.1:0-436 GCF_057773105.1 Dietzia sp. IBK-p2-15D | reverse complement strand
ACACTTGTTCCGTTGTGCCCGCCAAATTGCATTTGTCCCAAGCGGTCGCCACTGACAACAGCTGCGCCATCATTTGTATACATTGCAAATTGCGGACCAAAACTCGCACTGCTTGACCCTGTAAAGTCCATGCGAAAACCGCTGTTGTTGTTGGAACTGGTGGCATAGAATGGGTCGGTTGCACTTGCCGCCGCACCTGCCCCGATGCGTGCAAATTGCGGTGTTGCGCTCGTGTGAATGTTCTGCGGTGTGGAAAGGGTGATATTGTTTGCCCCCAACAAAACACCTGTGCCGCTTGCGGAAAGTGAAACTTGGTTGGCTGTGCCTACCAGATTCGACCCAGTTGCAGCAACTCCACCCGTCGCGTTTAATGCGCCCGTTGTCAGGTCAAGAGTCAGCAGGGATGTTGTGAGGTCATTTGTGACAGTGAGCGTAT
>NZ_JBYMTK010000119.1:0-436 GCF_057773105.1 Dietzia sp. IBK-p2-15D | reverse complement strand
CTATGTATTTGTCCACGACAGATGTTACACCTGATGTCTTATTGAAATTGAATAAATCTGTTGCTAAATGGTTCACTGGTGTCGAAGATTTGACTAATCAAATGATTGATTTATTTGATTCTAATGTAATTTCAGAGGCTTTGCTTCCTTATTTGTCTAAATTTTTCAATTCCAGATTATATGGACAAGATACGACTTTGTGGAGAAGGCAGATTAAAAGAGCTGTTCCTTTGAATAAGAAGAAGGGGACATTATCAGGTTTAGAAGAAGCGTTTGAAAATGCGGATATGAAGTTGAATAAATTGACCAAATTATGGCAGATTGTTTCTTCGTCTACATGGCAAGAGTGTTTTACTGGTGGAGAGTCATGGGTTTTAGAAAAAGTTGCTTTGGCTGATGATGGTTTGAATTTTGAGTTATTTAAAAACGACGTAGC
>NZ_JBYMTK010000118.1:0-437 GCF_057773105.1 Dietzia sp. IBK-p2-15D | reverse complement strand
GGCAGCCACTGGTCGAGCTCGGGGCGAAGCAGCGTCAGCGCGAACGGCAGCCCCATGCCCGACAGCGATTTCGCCAGCGTGACGATGTCGGGCGTGAAGCCCATGTCCTCGAAGCTGAAGAAGCTGCCCGTCCGCCCGCAGCCGGCCTGGATGTCGTCGACGATCAGCAGCGCGCCATGCGCCCTGGCGATCCCCGCGATCCGCCGCAGCCATTCGGGCGACGCGGCGTTCAGCCCGCCTTCGCCCTGCACCGTCTCGACCAGGATCGCGGCCGGCGCGTCGAGCCCGCTCGAGGGGTCGGACAGCCGCTGTTCCAGCAGGTCCGCGGTGTCGACGTCTCGCCCGTAATAGCCGTCATAGGGCTCGTGCGCGACATGCGACAGCGGCACGCCCGCGCCGCCGCGCTTGGTGGCATTGCCGGTGCACGCCAGCGCGCC
>NZ_JBYMTK010000117.1:0-438 GCF_057773105.1 Dietzia sp. IBK-p2-15D | reverse complement strand
GGCTTTTTCCTGCACGTTGTCCACTTTGTTCACCGCGAGGATTACCGGCGCTTTGCCATCACGCAGCTTGTTGAGCACCATTTCATCGTCCGGCGTCCAGCGGGTGCCTTCTACGACAAAAATCACCAGCTCAACGTCGCCGATAGAGCTGCTCGCCGCTTTGTTCATCAGGCGGTTAATGGCGCGTTTTTCTTCCATATGCAGGCCAGGGGTATCAACGTAGATCGCCTGATACGCGCCTTCAGTATGGATCCCCACAATGCGGTGACGAGTTGTTTGCGCCTTGCGGGAGGTGATGGAGATCTTCTGCCCCAGCAGTTTGTTCAACAATGTGGATTTGCCAACGTTCGGACGTCCGACGATAGCAATAAATCCGCAGTAACTTTTATCGATGCTCATTCCAGCTCCAGTTTTTTCAACGCCTGTTCGGCGGCAGCC
>NZ_JBYMTK010000116.1:0-438 GCF_057773105.1 Dietzia sp. IBK-p2-15D | reverse complement strand
CATCAGACCGGCCATTGACGGGTTCCGAATTTCAGCCAGTTCAGGACGTGCCACCACGCCCAGCGAAAGCAGCGTTACCAGCAAATAAACGCCCAGAGCGGAGAGAACCGCCAGCAGTGTCGCTTTGCCAACATCACGCTTATTACGCGCACGCGCAGAAACAACCACGGCACCTTCCACACCAATGAAAACCCACAGGGTGATCAGCATGGTGTTTTTCACCTGTTCCCACACGGGTACGCCAAGTGCAAGTCCGGTGAAGTCGAGCTTGAAGGTATCCAGTTTGAACATCATCATCGCCAGCACAACAAACAGACCCAACGGCAACAATTTTGCCAGTGTCGCCACAAGGTTAATGCTGGCAGCGGTTTGCACCCCGCGCAGGATCAAAAAGTGAACAATCCACAATAAAGCCGATGCACCGACGATCGATTGCCA
>NZ_JBYMTK010000115.1:0-439 GCF_057773105.1 Dietzia sp. IBK-p2-15D | reverse complement strand
CAGAAAGAAAACGTCGCCGGTTAAAGATAGCCAACTGATTGAGCGCCTCGATCATCACCGAGAAACCAATGGCAGCGTACAGGTAGCCTTTCGGAATGACGAAGCCGAAACCTTCCGCCACCAGGCTAAAGCCAATCATCAACAGGAAGCTTAAGCAGAGAATAACGATGGTCGGGTGACTGTTAACGAACTGGGTTAACGGCTTGCTGGCCATCAACATCAGGCTGATAGCGATAACCACGGCGGCCATCATGACCAGTAAATGGTCGACCATCCCGACGGCGGTAATCACCGAGTCGAGTGAGAAGATGGCGTCCAGTACCACAATTTGTGTCACCACCCCCCAGAACTTCGCACCTTTGCGTTGGGTGGGGTTATTGCTGTCTTTCCCTTCCAGCCGTTCGTTCAGCTCCATCGTGGCTTTGAACAACAGGAAGAA
>NZ_JBYMTK010000114.1:0-439 GCF_057773105.1 Dietzia sp. IBK-p2-15D | reverse complement strand
AGCAGCAGGGTCGAGTTGAGCACCATCGAGTACCCGTTGGCCCCCGACGCTGCACGGGACCTCCAGGGGGGGCGTCGGAGCGCGCGCTCTCCGACACCGTGGCAGCACTGTCACCCTCGTCAACCAGACCAGGGGAGCCGATCTGCCCACCTTCCGACTCCTCCGCGCCTTGGCATCCGTCACCGCCATCGTCATGCCCCGGTCCTTGAAGGATCCGGTCGGGTTGAGGCCCTCGACCTTGAGGTACACCTCGCAACCCGGCGTCGACTACGCGGAGATGGCGGTGGTGACCCGCTCGCTGCCCCGGGTGGCGGACAGGTGGGAGGAATGCCCCCCGAGCCCGAGGGTCCCGCGGGACGAGGTGCGGGGTAGGTCGGACACGCCTTCAATCATGACAGAGGACGGACATGCGGGGCGGCGTGACAGGTCCCGTGGAAAT
>NZ_JBYMTK010000113.1:0-440 GCF_057773105.1 Dietzia sp. IBK-p2-15D | reverse complement strand
GCGCTTCTGGGCCTCCCGCAGGTTCTTGTAATCCGACAGGAGGTACGCCAGCGGGGAGGGGACGGTCGCGAACAGGCTGGAGTTGACCGTGACGTCCAGGGAGGGCGGGTGCGTGATGTAGATCTCCACGTCGTCCTCCCGTATCCCGCCGGCGGAGGGCGTGAGCCGGTACACGACCAGCCGGCTGTCGTCGTCGCCCGCCTCGGCCAGGTGGGTCGCGTTGGGCTCGCCCCGCCTGGAGCGCTTCTTGGCCGGGCGCTGGTGGTGGTAGAAGCGGGACGGGTTGCGCTCCTGCTCCTCCGGGCCGACCTCGGTGTGCCAGCTGAAGGTCCCGGGCGGCAGGACCTCCGGGATCTCGTCGCCCCGCCCCAGCCGCCGCGTGCGCCAGGGCACGAACCCGTAGGTGAACATGGCCCGGATCGCCGCCTTGCAGAAGGGCA
>NZ_JBYMTK010000112.1:0-440 GCF_057773105.1 Dietzia sp. IBK-p2-15D | reverse complement strand
AAACATCTTTAATTGTCGGTATTAATATGTCAGAGGTCGTTGAGGTCAGCTTAATATCATAGTGAGTAGTTTCAACGACCTGGAGGACATATTTTCACAAAGGTCAGGGCAATCATGACAGAGCAGAAACGACCGGTACTGACACTGAAACGGAAAACGGAAGGGGAAACACCGACCCGGAGCCGGAAAACCATCATCAATGTCACCACGCCACCAAAATGGAAGGTGAAAAAGCAGAAACTGGCGGAGAAGGCTGCCCGGGAAGCAGAGCTGGCGGCGAAGAAAGCACAGGCCAGACAGGCGCTGTCCATTTATCTGACGCTGCCCTCGCTGGATGAGGCGGTGAACACTCTGAAACCCTGGTGGCCGGGATTGTTTGACGGTAACACGCCCCGGGTAATGACTCCAACTTATTGATAGTGTTTTATGTTCAGATAATG
>NZ_JBYMTK010000111.1:0-440 GCF_057773105.1 Dietzia sp. IBK-p2-15D | reverse complement strand
AATGATTTAACAACATGGTCAATTTGTTCATCAATCCCAAAAAATTCTTTCTTTAATGTTTCTTTAACATTTTCAATTTTATTTACCATCTTGTACGTTTTTTATTTTTTTTAATAGTTCAATTTCTTCCTTATTTAGATTTTTTGGCATTATATGTTTTATATGCACATATAAATCACCGTAATTTTTTGAACCCATGATTGGCATTCCTTGTTTACTTAATTTGAATGGTTGACCATCTTCAGTTCCTACATTTAAACTAAATTTGTTTTGTTTTCCGTTTATACAATCAACAATAACTTTCTCACCTAATAAACAATCAATTATAGGAACCTCCAAGGTTCTATGTAAATCATTGTTTTCTCTATGGAATATATTGTCTTGTATTTCTGTTATTACCACTATTAGATCACCTCTCATCATACTACCATTAATGAAAT
>NZ_JBYMTK010000110.1:0-441 GCF_057773105.1 Dietzia sp. IBK-p2-15D | reverse complement strand
GAATCTGGGAGGACTAACTCCTAAGGCTAAATACACTTTGTGACCGATAGTGAACTAGTACCGTGAGGGAAAGGTGAAAAGCAGCCCGGGAGGGCGTTGAAATAGTACCTGAAACCATATGCTTACAAGGAGTCGGAGCCCCGTTACAACGGGGTGACGGCGTGCCTATTGAAGAATGAGCCAACGAGTTTATGTGTGCTGCAAACTAAGCCCTTCTGGGGTGGAGTTATAGGGAAACCGAGTGTGAACAGCGCGATCTTTATGTTTTTGCTTTTGCGTCTCTTTTGCCGCAAGAGCAAGAACATATATTGTAGTACGCATAAGACCCGAAGCCAGGTGAGCTTGCCATGAGCAGGGTGAACCACACAGAGATGTGTGGGGAGGCCCGAACCGGTTGGTCGTTTAATGCCATCGGATGACTTGTGGTAAGGAGTGAAAAGC
>NZ_JBYMTK010000109.1:0-441 GCF_057773105.1 Dietzia sp. IBK-p2-15D | reverse complement strand
ATTAAAAACAACTTTGGCTAGTTCTGGTGTTAATACTAACTTGATTTTTACATCTGATGCTAAACCAAACACTATTGAAACTCAACTTTCTTTAAATGTTGATGAGCAATTGATGACCTCTCTATATCCTCAATTTGAAAAATTTATGAATTTCCAAATAAATAAAAGAACTAAAAACTACAAATTTAAGATTCATTTTGAGGGAACAAACTTTTTCAATAATCGCCAACAAAGGCTTGATACTCAAGTTACTTTATTGGGATTAGGTATAGCACTGCCCCAATCTATAGCTGCCGCAATTGGTATGAATCCATTTGAGTTCCAAAGACAATTGGATGAGGCAAAAGCAATGGGATGGACTGATGGGCTAACCCCCATAACTCCTGCGGCTCAAATGAGTGGGGATGCACAAGCTAAAAATGGTAGACCTGCCAAGAAGGA
>NZ_JBYMTK010000108.1:0-443 GCF_057773105.1 Dietzia sp. IBK-p2-15D | reverse complement strand
CTATATGTTGCTCAATAACATCTGGTACGGCTATGGGCTGATTATTCCGGGTATTCTGTTTGTACTGATCACGCTGATGCTGTTGAAAAGCAAATTCCCCAGCCAGTTGGTGGACGCCAGCGTAGCTAATGAATTACCGCAAATGAACAGCAAACCGTTAGTCTGGCTGGAAGGTGTTTCATCAGTACTGTTCGGTGTAGCCGCATTCTCGACCTTTTATGTGATTGTGGTGTGGATGCCCAAATATGCGATGGCTTTTGCTTGTATGTCAGAAGCTGAGGCATTAAAAACCATCTCTTATTACAGTATGGGTTCGCTGGTCTGTGTCTTTATTTTTGCCGCACTGCTGAAAAAAATGGTCCGGCCCATCTGGGCTAATGTATTTAACTCTGCACTGGCAACAATAACAGCTGCCATTATCTACCTGTACCCTTCTCCATTGG
>NZ_JBYMTK010000107.1:0-443 GCF_057773105.1 Dietzia sp. IBK-p2-15D | reverse complement strand
GGTACAAGTAGTGAAGTAGCAAGCACTGACACTAGTTCAAACAACATGGAAAATACTGGTTAAGGAGAAACGAATGGATGATTTTTGCGTATACGGACATTTTGCAAAACAGGATTTTACAGACAGTGGAGGTAATTTTCATCCTGCAGGCTCTTGCTGTTACATTGGGTCTGGAAACAAGGATCGTCCGTTTGTTATTAACAAGTCAGCACGTAGAAAAATTCACGTAGATGTTAAGGATTTACTTGAAATTAAGATACTAGAAAACAATCTTTCTGATATTGATAAAGTAAAAGTTGAACGAAGATTTTACGATTTCTACATCAACCAAGGTTATAATCTTTTTAATCAGCACAGACCAAGAGACATTAAAAAGTATGATCTTGAGTTGTTTTCCAAGTATCTAGTACTCGATCCGACCTCTCCTAGTTTCTTGTCTTGGA
>NZ_JBYMTK010000106.1:0-444 GCF_057773105.1 Dietzia sp. IBK-p2-15D | reverse complement strand
CGCTGGCTATCTCAACCACCACCATATCGTCGGCGGTCATTACCTCATACTCAACGCCGGAAGGCTTAATCACCATCCATTGCCGCGTTTCGTCTATCGCGCTGACATTGCCCCAGGTGAACGTCACCAGATGATGAACGGGAAGCGCCAGGTTTGCCGCCAGCACGTCAGCTTTCAGTTGCTCTAACATATAAATCCGGCCTCCTGCATACGCGCTTCAATCCAGCGCCGCGCCTGAATAATCTCCAGCACCGGCTCTTTGGCTTTTTCGGTCCACATTTCAATCAGAAATGATCCGCGATAGTTCAGCTCATGCAGCGTTTTGAAGATGCCAACAAAATCGACACAGCCTTCGCCAAACGGCACATCGCGGAACTGTCCGGGGCTATGTTCGGTAACGGGTTGAGTGTCTTTCAGGTGGATGGCGGCGATACGGTCGATGCC
>NZ_JBYMTK010000105.1:0-444 GCF_057773105.1 Dietzia sp. IBK-p2-15D | reverse complement strand
CTATAAACGTATATAAAAACGCTTTTAATAAAAATTATGGAATTGAACAACTATCACAAGCAGAGAAACGAGAAGGTAAAACAGACAATGGAATCGCAACGAGCGCAACCAATCTCTTACGAAGAGAAGGTAGCACAAATGAAAAGAATTCTTCAGCAAGGCAGAAATCAGATTTAGAAATCTTCGCTAAGGAGAATGGAAATTGGATAGAAGATTACAACTCTTTAGGGGAATTTATTGGGCAAGGTATGGAAAGCCTAGTATATTTAAGTAAGGATGGGAACGATGTCTATAAAGTTAATGATTTGGAGTTTTATGACACACCTCTAGACTATTTAAACACTCTGTCAGTCCATAATAATTTATTTGTGGAGTCTCCTTATGAAGTTGCAGGTTTCACAAAACGAAAAGACACTAACAATTTTTCTTTCGTATTGAAACAAC
>NZ_JBYMTK010000104.1:0-445 GCF_057773105.1 Dietzia sp. IBK-p2-15D | reverse complement strand
CGTACTTCATGCAGAACAGAACGAACAGGACAAACGCGATGGCCTGGCCGAGGATTGTTGCGTTAAGATTCACAGCACAATGCCTCTATTTAGTTAACGTTCTGATATTGCTCTTTAAATAAAAGCAACGCTTACTACGCGACAGCGAACATCACGTACAGACCCAGACCTACAGCGATCATCGGGATAGCATCCACCAGACCCATAACGATAAAGAACTGAGTACGCAGCAGAGGAATCAGATCAGGTTGACGCGCTGCGCCTGCCAGGAATTTACCCCCGAGGATGCCGATACCGATCGCAGCACCGATTGCCGCCAGACCCATCATCACAGCGGCAGCCATGTACAGCAGATCCATATTCAGGTTTTCCATGACAGTCTCCAGTTTGTTTCAGTTAAAACGTAGTAGTGTTGGTAAATTAATGTTCTTCAGACGCCATCGAC
>NZ_JBYMTK010000103.1:0-445 GCF_057773105.1 Dietzia sp. IBK-p2-15D | reverse complement strand
AGCGGCAAGTCAGCATGGGGCCGCTGCACGATTACACCTCTCACGCTGCCGACGCCTTTCGTTATCTCGCGATTGTGATTCAAGAACCCGAGGTAGAGGCAGAGCGGGTGCGTGAGGCGGCAACCGAATTCTCTTGGATGGCGTGAATGGCTAAAGACTCGGACATCATCAGCGAAGCAAAGGAGGCATTCGAGTACGCTTCCGATGCCGAGTCCGAGAACCGTGCCACGGCCCTAGAGGACACGGAATTTGCTCGCTTGGGCGAACAGTGGCCGGAGGAAATCCGCAAGCAACGCGAGCGGGAAGGGCGCCCCTGCCTGACGATTAACCGCCTGCCGGCGTTTGCCCGCCAGGTGGTGAACGATGCGCGGATGAACCGCCCGCAAATCAAGGTGGTTCCTGTCGGTAACGGCGCCGATCAGGTTACTGCTCAGGTGTTGGGTGG
>NZ_JBYMTK010000102.1:0-445 GCF_057773105.1 Dietzia sp. IBK-p2-15D | reverse complement strand
AATCGCCAGCTTGAGCGCTTCAATACCGCGACCACGGGTTGAAACCAGCGGGATCACCGGGCAGCCAAGACGCGCCGACAGAGCATCAATTTCAATACGAATATTTTGCTTCTCGGCAATGTCGAGCATGTTCAGCGCCACGATGCATGGAATGCCGAGTTCCAACAGTTGCAGCGTCAGGTACAGGTTACGCTCAAGGTTAGACGCATCCACCACGTTAATCAGCAGGTCTGCGTCGCCACTCAAAATGTAGTGACAGGCGATTTGCTCATCGAGCGAGGTCTGCGATGAGATGGTGGTCAGAGAATAGGTGCCGGGCAGGTCCACCAGCGTGACCTGATGATCGGTGGTGGAGAATTGCCCTTCTTTACGTTCGACGGTAACGCCAGCCCAGTTACCTACACGCTGACGTGAGCCAGTGAGCTGGTTAAATAACGTTGTCTTG
>NZ_JBYMTK010000101.1:0-446 GCF_057773105.1 Dietzia sp. IBK-p2-15D | reverse complement strand
ATTAGATTCAGAGAGTATGAAAGGGACATTTAGAGCCGTGTCTCAAATGGTGAATTAATTCAGTTCCCTCGTACAGAAATGTACGTTGAATAACCTACTTAATTGCTGGTAACTCCTGTAAAGTTTGACATAGGATACCATATGTAGTAATATGGCGACCCCTAAAAATTGTCAAAATAGGGACAATCAGCAGAAACTAACCCCCTGAATTATAGTAAGGAAAATACAAATGAAAAAACACCCAATATTTAAAGAATACTACATCTCAGAGAACGGGGATGTAATTAAGCAAGATAAGAACAAACCATTAAAAACCCGAGTTGGTCATTGTGGATATGTAACCGTCAGTATCTGCATCGGCAATGGTAAATCGCTTACGCGCCGAGTTCATAGGCTTGTTTGTGAAACCTATTTACCTAATCCTGACAATAAGCCAGAAGTTAACC
>NZ_JBYMTK010000100.1:0-446 GCF_057773105.1 Dietzia sp. IBK-p2-15D | reverse complement strand
AATTATAGCCATTACTTTGCATCTGGCATCATGGGAAGGCCCATCTCAGGGGAAAACCCAGCTACCACACTCCTAAAGAAACAGTTTACATCGTGTACGGCAGGTCATAATCACTTACTTGATTTCTCTGAACGTACTTTGGCCAGTGGTAGCAAGATCATGGGCTTGACGGCGGGATGCTTCGTTGACTTCCCAATGTCTTATGCACATGCTTCACAGCATATGTGGTGGTCAGGTATCGTCCATAAACGGGACGTAGTTAAAGGGCAGTACGACATTGAGACGATTAATATGAAGAGATTGAAGAAGGACTTCCTATAATGTTAAAGCCTAAAACAACATCGGTGTATGACTTGAATAACTTAGAGCCTGTGCTGGACGATAGATACATTGTCGATCCAGAGTTTGATGAAGAAGGTGAGCGAGAGCTTATTAAAATCCACATG
>NZ_JBYMTK010000099.1:0-446 GCF_057773105.1 Dietzia sp. IBK-p2-15D | reverse complement strand
AAAAATGCAAGGCTTAAAATGAGTGTTGGTAAAATTTGTTTGTTAGTGAAATACTTCATTAACATGAAAAGGAAAATGACGGCGTTAAGGAAAAACAAAGCCACAACAACCATCAGGTAATTCATCTGTGGGATGAGTTTTACATTTGTATTTTCGTTATATAAGGTAGTAATGCAAAATAAAATTAACGTCAGCAATAAGCTGAAAATAAAAAAGCCTTGAGCTTTTAATTTTTGTGTACCCATAGAAACCATAAAAAGGAGAGCAATGTGAGTGCTGGATTTTATTGATGGCAGAGATATATAGTTTTGACCAGGATCAATTTTCGTTAACGATAAGAAATAATTAAAGAATAACCCCAGGGAAATACGTGTTGACCGAATCATTTTTCCGAATGATTGTTTTCTGGAACTAAATTGTGTAAAGGTTATGCTGTCATATTTAAA
>NZ_JBYMTK010000098.1:0-447 GCF_057773105.1 Dietzia sp. IBK-p2-15D | reverse complement strand
GGTCGAAAGACTATCCAAGCGTAATCAGCGCTGAAATTTGTAGGGGCGTGACCATTACTTGGGTAAAGTCTGCGATTGGTATGACCGAAACAGAAGAAAAAGAAGCAGTCACCTTTATTAAGTGGCTGGAAAAAGCATTTATCTTTAACTAGCAAACCGGAAAGGAGTAAGCCATGCAGACCAAGACGCCGACACCTGGACCAATGAAGCTGCCGAAGCTAAAGGTTGACCACGAACAATTGGAGGGCGCATCCGTCCCGTTGGTCCTCATCGTCGATACGTGGGGATGTTCTCTCTCGGATTCCCAAGCCGCCGAGTGCATCCGCCGAGTAGAGCTGCACGATGAACTAGTGGATGCGCTGGACTTGATGCTCGAATCACACACAGCGCACCACAAGCCGTTGACGCCGAACCAAATGGTAGACCTACGAGCGAAGGCTATCTTCA
>NZ_JBYMTK010000097.1:0-447 GCF_057773105.1 Dietzia sp. IBK-p2-15D | reverse complement strand
AAAAGGAACATTTACAGCAAATGATACCCTGGATGCGATATTACGCGCGGTTGACCCTGCGTGTAGAAGTGGGGCTACAAGGTACATATCCCTGCACACGGCAACTCCAGGTGCAGGCGGTAATCAAACAACAAACGAAGCATCCTTCGGATCATACGCAAGGGTGGCTGTGACCGCTGCAACAGGGTTTACCGCTGCCGCTGCCGGTGCAACTTCAAATACGGGACTTATCCAGTTCCCTGAATGTTCTTCCGGTTCAAATACGGTAACATTTGTGGCTATTGGGACTGCTTCAAGCGGAGCAGGTCAGATTCTTTATTTTGGAGCACTGACTTCAAACCGGGATATTTCAACAGGTATTCAGGCTCAGTTTGCTATTGGAGCATCGGTCGCATCTGAAAGTTAATTAGTTACACTTATGAATAAATACTCATGTAGCAAGTGTGG
>NZ_JBYMTK010000096.1:0-448 GCF_057773105.1 Dietzia sp. IBK-p2-15D | reverse complement strand
CACGCGGTGTTGAAAACGGCCTTCGAGTCGCTCGCTAAAGGCTATTCTATCGCCCCCTGTCCGGGGGCGATTTCAGATCAGGCTTCTGTACCTGGTTGATTCATGGCATTTTCTCGTGCCGCCAGCACACGTTCTACCGTATCTACCACTGCCTGAGTTTGTGGATCGATTTCAATGTTGACGCGTGCGCCGAGTTTTTTCTTCCCAAGAGTCGTGCGTTCGAGTGTTTCCGGAATTAAATGGACGCAAAAACGCGTTGGCGTGACTTCGCCGACGGTCAGGCTAATACCGTCGATGCCAATAAATCCTTTGTACAGGATATATTTCATCAACTGACTATCCTGGACTTTAAACCAGATCTGACGATTATTTTCCGAGGTTAATATTTTCGCTACTTCAGCGGTGGTCATAATATGACCTGACATTAAGTGTCCGCCAATTTCATCGC
>NZ_JBYMTK010000095.1:0-448 GCF_057773105.1 Dietzia sp. IBK-p2-15D | reverse complement strand
AGTCAAAGTCCTACCCGTTTGAAGGTTGGCGGCATGGCAATTTTGTCTTTGATCTATTCTCGAAGTCGACGAAATCGCGTTCCGCAAAGAAAGTCGCAAGTGTGACTCATCAAGTGTCTGCCGAGATTCTTAGTGCATATGCCTCGGGCCAAAGCACTTCATTGTCGTCATCCAGAGAGATTGACGTCTAACAATCCGCTCGACCGCTTGCAGCGCTGGTAGCATAATCCGACGGATGATCGGTCAAGCCCGAAAGATAAACTGCCTTCGGCCATTCTTTTCCACGCGCGCTGCGCGGTCAGCGGGGCGTTAGGCGACAGTGACAGTCGACGACGACCCATCATACTCCGCGCTGTTCTTCGCAGATCAGTCGCACCTCGCTAAGAAGCTGGAGGAATTGGGTTTCGCCATCTACGAAAGCGAATTCCACTCTTTGGCTTTTGGCAGC
>NZ_JBYMTK010000094.1:0-448 GCF_057773105.1 Dietzia sp. IBK-p2-15D | reverse complement strand
CTGTCCACCTGGACCACCTGCGCGTGCGTAAGTAATTTCAAGTTCGTCCTCCGGAATTTCAATATCCTGATTCTTTTCAAATTTTGGAATGACTTCGACCATTGAGAAACTTGTATGCCTTAACTGCTTTGCATTGAATGGAGAAATTCGAACCAATCGGTGTACCCCCGATTCATTTTTCAGAGTCCCATAAACATTTTTCCCTTCAATTTCAAAAGTAATGTTTCTGTATCCTCCGTGATCATTCTGGTTTTCGTGCAAGATAAAAGCTTTCCAATTTTTCTTTTGGATATATTTTGAATACATATTAAAAAGCATCGACGAAAAATCTTCTGAATCATCTCCACCGGCGCCAGAAAAGATTGTGACAACGGCGCCTAAACTGTCGTATTTTCCTCCGCCCTCTTTTTCAATTTTTAACTCCTGCATCTCCTTAATCATTTCTTGA
>NZ_JBYMTK010000093.1:0-448 GCF_057773105.1 Dietzia sp. IBK-p2-15D | reverse complement strand
ATAAGATTTTGGGGTGTTGGTGCAAGCCATTAGCTTGTCATGGAGATGTATTGGTGGAGTTAGTAAATGAATTGCTATGAAATAATTAAATGGTATTATGGCGACGCTCGTGCCAAAAGAAGTCAAGTTCCATATATGCAGCACATAGATCATGGACTTATTATTTTAAATAAACTTGGCGTCACTAATATAGTGAAAGACGCTTATTGTCTTCATCCCGTCTTTCAAAGTGATTTTGATTTAATGGGGAATTTTGATTTAACTACAAAATATAATATTAATTCAAACGTAATGACATTAGTAATGGAATATAGGTCTGTAGCAAATGAATATCTTTCACATAGAAAGGTTACAAATCTCAGCGAAATAAGACTTTCCCCATTAAAGGAAGTTAATCTAATGCTTTTGGCCGATAAGCAACAAAATTTTTCCGATTTTTTGATTCATC
>NZ_JBYMTK010000092.1:0-450 GCF_057773105.1 Dietzia sp. IBK-p2-15D | reverse complement strand
AATAACAGCCAGCAACAGTTTCAGGGTGCCGAACAGCAGGCAGCACACCAGTAACCAGCAGGCGATCAAATAAGGGATATTTGGAAAAGACGATTCCTGCGGCAACTGTGGCGAACTGATCACTGACAGCACCTTGAGCTTACGAGCCGCTTCTACACGGGTCTTTTCAATGGAGGTCAGGGTCAGTTTGTACAGCTCGGTGTTGAACTCTACTTTTGATTTGATTTCTTCAAAATCCACCGCCATACGGTTTAGCTTGTCACCCTGCGGCGCTGTGATTTTGCTTTTTTCTTCGTCAATTTGTGCCTGCAATGACTGAATCGCATTACGCGCACTCACAACTTGCGGGGCGTCCTCACGCAGATACGTCAGCAAGTTCCGCAGGTCCGCTTCCATCTGGATCTTCTGGCCCATCAGCGTATTCACTAACGTGCTCGCCGCCTGTGCCTG
>NZ_JBYMTK010000091.1:0-451 GCF_057773105.1 Dietzia sp. IBK-p2-15D | reverse complement strand
ATGATGGTCAGCTCGCCGAGGGGGCCGGGGCGGTAGGCGCAGTGGCCGAAGGTCTTCTCGCGGTGGTGTTTGCGGCAGAGGCACATCAGGTTCCACTCGGCGGTGGGGCCGCCCAGTTCGGGGCGCCGGTGGTCGAACGCGATGACGTGGTCGATCTCGCAGTCGTGGGCGTCGACGGTGCATCCGGGGTGGCGGCAGGTTCCGTCGCGTAGTCGGATCCGTTCGGCCAGGGCCGGGGTGATGAAGTATTTGAGGATTGCTTCGGGGGCGTCGAGGGTGCCGGGGGCGGGGTCGATGAGTTCGAACCGGACGGTGGCGTCGCCGCCGGAGAGGATCTCCTCGCACAGCCAGTCGAAGCTGGCGTAGGCGCCGTTGACGAACTGGACCTGGTTGGGCAGTCCTTGGGCGATGGTGTTGATGACCGAGATGCGGACGGGCTTGTCGGTGCCCC
>NZ_JBYMTK010000090.1:0-452 GCF_057773105.1 Dietzia sp. IBK-p2-15D | reverse complement strand
CAAAATTCATGTGATTTGCGAGAAACCGCTGGCGTCGAATCTGGCGGAAGTGGATGCCGCCATTGCCTGTGCGCGGGAAAATCAGGTGGTGCTGTTTGAGGCATTTAAAACGGCCTACCTGCCGAACTTTCATCTGTTACGCCAGGCGCTGCCGAAAGTCGGCAAACTGCGTAAAGTCTTTTTCAACTATTGCCAGTATTCCTCGCGGTATCAGCGTTACCTGGACGGAGAGAATCCCAACACCTTTAATCCGACATTCTCTAACGGTTCAATTATGGATATCGGCTTTTACTGCCTGGCGTCGGCGGTGGCATTATTCGGTGAACCGAAAAGCGTGCAGGCAACCGCCAGTTTGCTGGCAAGCGGTGTGGATGCCCACGGCGTGGTGGTGATGGATTACGGTGATTTCAGCGTTACGTTGCAGCACTCAAAAGTGAGCGATTCTGTCCTGG
>NZ_JBYMTK010000089.1:0-454 GCF_057773105.1 Dietzia sp. IBK-p2-15D | reverse complement strand
CTTCTCCGTAGGCTTCAGTTCAGGGCTTTTTTCAGATGTTCCGCCAGCTCGGCAATGGCCTCCGGCGAATCGTTATCGAGAATGATGTGCTTACGTTCTGTTTGCGGCGGTACGCGAATGCCGGTCAGTTCAGCAAGTGGTGCGCTCTGGCTCCAGCCAATATCACTTGCCTGCCACTGATTTACCGGTTTTTTACCCGCGCCGAGGATGGCTTTCATCGAAGGAATACGTGGTACGTTAATATCGGAGGTGACGCAGAGCACGGCTGGAACAGAGAGTTCAATAACTTCAACATCATCTTCAAGCGTGCGTTCAATCACCAGTGTATTGCCCTGACGCTGAATAGCACTCACTGCATTAATCACCGGAAGTTGCAGAAGTTCTCCGACCAGCAAGCCAACCTGCTGGGCATAAAGGTCGCCGGAACCTTCACCAAAGATCAGTAAATCGAAGC
>NZ_JBYMTK010000088.1:0-456 GCF_057773105.1 Dietzia sp. IBK-p2-15D | reverse complement strand
GCAGCTGACGAATGCAAAGGCCGGGCGCAGCGCGCGCTTTGCATCGAGCAAGGTGAGGACGTCGCGGTCAGCTTCCTTTTGCGTGACGATGCTCGCGCCGATCGCCGCGTTGGGCGGCAGGCCGCCAGCTTCCGCGCTCAGCTTCTCGATCATGCTGGGGCGCTTGGTCAGAAGCAAATAAACCAGATGTGGCGTGCCGCGCATTATCGCGAACATCCAGCGCCGCCACTCGGGATCAACCTGATTGTCAAAGGGGTCCATCAGCGACGGGAAAATGAAAGGCCGAGTGCCTTTGCGCTGAGCCGCGCGGTCCCACGCAAGGGGCTTTAGCCAGCCGCTGGGAGCGGCGCATTGACGAGGGCTGTGCGGGCCCCATCCGATGCCGAAGCGATTGCCGAACACTTCAGCATAACAAAATTCGCACGCGCCTTTGTCGCCGACGCTGACCTTGGTGCA
>NZ_JBYMTK010000087.1:0-457 GCF_057773105.1 Dietzia sp. IBK-p2-15D | reverse complement strand
GGAGCATCTTCACCTTTTATATTTATTGTGCTTTGACGGTTACTGGAAAGCATACTGCTACCAAATATATCCACTTCTTCATCAGCCATTGCCCTACCAACTGCTTGGAGCATTCTGGTAAGATCTTTCTCCGTCATCCTTGAGTCTGCATAGCGTTTCAGTGCTCGCATAACATCTGGATGATTCAAGATCTTTAAATGATTCTGGAATAGATGTTCTAATACAGGTCTAGCAGCAACACCTTCATAACCTTTATGATGAAGTTTCATTAACTCTGGAAATGTAAATCCTGAATAGTGCATTCCACTCTCTTCAAAATGGCCTATTTCAACATGCTCTTTATTAGCCTTAAGGAGACGTTCAAGTTTAGTCTCTGTGAGAGACTTCTTGATATTCTGTACCCTAATCATTACACGTTAATCTCAGGAGAGAATGTGGCTAATATCTGGTGGGTACG
>NZ_JBYMTK010000086.1:0-457 GCF_057773105.1 Dietzia sp. IBK-p2-15D | reverse complement strand
ATTGATCTATGAATATCACGCCATCGAATAACAGCGAGGTGATTTGTGTTGCCACTCCTACCCTGATCGCGCCGCCGCCCGTCATTGTCGCCGCCGAATCAAACATCATGTCTCGGAAGATAGAGCGATCGGACCCGGCAACCAAATCAAACATGACTAGCGTCGTTGCGGTTGACTTTGTTCTCAGGATGCTTATCGCGCCATCGCCCTCAAACTTGATTTGTTTGTCAACTGTCAGAGTGCTAGAGATGATGTATGTCCCAGCCGGGATATAGACAGTTCCACCATTAGCCAATGATGCAATCGCCGCCGAGAATGCCGCCGTGGAATCCTGCCCACTAACCGCGCCGTAGGCTCTTACGTTTGCAACCTCAACCGATGAGTTTTTTGTTATAAACACATTTGACACGCTCGGACTCGTCGCCCCAGCCAACGCCGCGCTGATGGGCGTCGTTAG
>NZ_JBYMTK010000085.1:0-457 GCF_057773105.1 Dietzia sp. IBK-p2-15D | reverse complement strand
AAAAACGGAAAATCCGTCGATGCTCGCAACTTCCTTCTCGATGTACAACGTTTTTCCAAAGAGCGAACGTTGTTCATCCTTGTTTTTGCTCAGCTTGTATACTCCTTGAGCTTGAACAAAGATTCCGGCGCTTTCTGCATCTGCAGAAAGCGCCGCTGAAGCCCACGCTCCAAATACGAGCGCAGTGACTATCGTCAAAAATTTGTGCATGTGCCCTCCTTGGGCTGGTTAGTTTGATGTTGGAGAACTGAAAAACTTTATTTATTATGTCATAAACATAATAAAAGTCAATGTTATAGCCAAACCCAGCTATTTCGGATGCTTAATGACTGAAACAATAATATATGTTGGATCAACAATAAAAAAGTAGAACCTCCAGTCTTTATCTATACGTGCTTGCCATAAATCTTTCTGACCCTTGTATTTTTTAGCATGGAGTGAAGGGTGACGAACATCA
>NZ_JBYMTK010000084.1:0-459 GCF_057773105.1 Dietzia sp. IBK-p2-15D | reverse complement strand
TTCCGTAATCTAATTCAACGAAACGAGCCTTAGCCATTGTTTTTTCGTCTTCCTTCAGCTCTCGATATGTTTCAGTTGCTTCGAGTTTTTTATGTGTAACAAGCAACAAATAGACACCGACAGTCTCAGTGCTACTGCCGTCAATTTCCGCATAACTTAACTCAGCAATATCCTGCATCACATTAAGAATGCTTCTTCTCGCAGGAATATCCAAAAGAGATGTGAATTCATCCCAGATCAGCATTAGATAATCCGCAATTCCTCTGGCCTTTAATTCATTCTTTACCTCTTTGAGCCATTCAACAATGTCGTGTGTCCGGAAACCGCCTAACCCGGCTTTCTTCAACTCATCCGCAATGATGCGTATTACCTTAGTCTCGCTGTTCTTTAGGCAGTCAATAAGTTGTTTCTTAGTAGCCGCATAACTATGGAGTTCGACATTGTTTTTTAAAAGATCAT
>NZ_JBYMTK010000083.1:0-460 GCF_057773105.1 Dietzia sp. IBK-p2-15D | reverse complement strand
CGTCGAAGTCGGCGTCCGCCGATTCCACCGTCGGCGTCATGTTCCCGTTCAGGAACGAGACCACCATCGAGGCCATGTAGGCGGGGTTGTTCAGCAGGTACCAAGCCGTGGTCGAGTACCCGGTGTACGCCGAGTCGCTCAGCTGCCACGCGACCACCGGCCGGTACTTGTTCTGGTAGATGTTCGCGTCCGAGTTCTTCACCGACCCCAGGTTCTGGTTCCGGTAAATGACCTCGGCATTGCCTTCGAGTTCCGGCGGCACGAGCAGGATTTCCGGCCGCCCGCCGGGGGCCGACCCGACCGGGTTTTGCGTGTCGGCGTTCACGGCCTTCGTGCCGTCCGCGGCCGGCGACCGCATCTTGCGGAAGGCCAGCACCCCGGCCCCGATGCCGACGCCGTCGGTCCCCAGGTTCGTCGTGGACCCGGTGATGTAGTTGGTCCGGCCGCTCGTGAAGAACGC
>NZ_JBYMTK010000082.1:0-461 GCF_057773105.1 Dietzia sp. IBK-p2-15D | reverse complement strand
GTTTGGAGCTTCTTATGGTGCTATAGGTGGACTTAGAGAATCTGAAAATGCAGCTTCCTTTAAGGATATGCTCAAAAACGTAGAGAGAAGAACTATTGAGGGAGCGGCAGCATGATTAGTGGCAGGCCCAGTTGTAGCAGGTCTAGTACATGGAGGAGGGAAAGCATTAAAAAGCTACAAAGGCGTACCTAAAGAAACGAGAGAAGGTGGCTTTGTAGATATAAAAGAGATATTGCAAGGTAAGAAACAAGAAAATATTGGAGTTCAAAATAACATCAAAGCAAAGAGAAATCTTGGATTAACAGATGAACAGATACAAAAAACAATGGATGCCGCCTCTGAACGAGCAAAAGGAATGACACAACAGCCAATAGAATCTTCAGTCAAACTCCCTACACAAGTAGAGGGTGATGTTCAAATCAGAGAAATCCTAAAAAGTAGATTAGAGCAAGTAAAAGCAA
>NZ_JBYMTK010000081.1:0-462 GCF_057773105.1 Dietzia sp. IBK-p2-15D | reverse complement strand
CTGGAATTAAATGACCGCTGTCCTTAATTCCTGCTTCACGCTTAAACATACTTTCGGTCAGATCGCCGAGCACTGAGGCTAACGCTGCGACAATAGAGCAAATGAGTAAGGTGACGGGAGCGACGTCGAGATTCACCCACATGCCATAACCCCATGAGATTACCGCTGCGGTCACTAGTCCACCGATAAAGCCTTGCCAAGTTTTACCCGGAGAAACCTTCGGTGCCAGTTTATGTTTACCAAACAATTTGCCAAACATATATGCGCCAGAGTCAGCGCCCCATACCAGGATCATGACATAGAGCAGCCATATTGCGCCACTGTAATGATTCTCGTCGTAGTGCCAGGCCCGTAACGCCAGCATGCCCCAGAAGAAGGGAACAATGGTTAGCACGCCAAAAATAATGCGCAATGTTTTAGAGTTACGCCAGATTGCTGCGGAACCTGGGTAAAACAGCACCA
>NZ_JBYMTK010000080.1:0-463 GCF_057773105.1 Dietzia sp. IBK-p2-15D | reverse complement strand
ACCAGCTTTCCCAGCTTGACCCTGCATTCTCTAAAGTGCTGGAGTCACGTGCTGCTCGTGAGGATGCACAACAGGCTAGACTTGACCAGTTAAGGGCGCAACAAGAACTGCGGAAAGATGCGGCTCAAAATGCAGCACAGCCTTATTATCAGCCTTTGCAGACGGCCCAAGGGGTATATGCTTTTAACTCAAGAACTGGCCGAGCCGAACCTGTAGGAACTTCTGGCGCTCAATTGGTAGGCGCTCAATTTGACCCAACATTGCAAGGTAAGATTTCTGGTGCTAAAGCCCACGGAAGCGAAACAGGGAAGGGAACCGGAGAGGCTGTAGTAAAACTGGAAGATATTAACTCCATGATGCCAAGGTTAGATTCCCTTACCAAAGAACTTAGCGGATTAGGAAAAAAAGCAACATACACAGCAGTAGGTCAACTTGCTGATGCGGCAAGGCGGCAAGCTGGCCT
>NZ_JBYMTK010000079.1:0-463 GCF_057773105.1 Dietzia sp. IBK-p2-15D | reverse complement strand
TCCATTTGGATTAAAATTTATTGAGTTGTCATGCCAACAAACACTATCAAGCAATCCTACTGTTTGTTTTGGAATTGATTTAGGTAAGAAGTCGGATTATTGTAGCGTAATAGGTTTTGACCAATGGGGGATGCAATCGTATTATGAGACATGGAATAAAAAGAATTGGCAAATTAGCATTGATAAAATAAAGAATTTACCAGATGTTACTACTCGTGTAGATGCAACAGGGTTAGGCGATGTAGTCGTAGACCAAATAAAGTCTTTTCGCAATAATACTGAAGGCTACATATTTACTCAAGGCAGTAAACAAAGATTAATGGAAGGCTTAGAATTAGGATTTCATCAACGTAAAATAATAATAGCGGATGACGGCGATACAGTAAACGGAACGGGTAGACTTCGCAACCAACTTGAAAAATACGAAACTATTTACACCAGAATGGGAGTTAGCTATTCAGCA
>NZ_JBYMTK010000078.1:0-465 GCF_057773105.1 Dietzia sp. IBK-p2-15D | reverse complement strand
CAAAGCTATCAATGTACAATTAGGAATTTCTAGCATAATATTTTTTAAACACACTAACTATATATTCTAAATCACTCTTTTTTAAACGAGGATGACAGGTCAGCCAAAAAGAATGTCCTAAAATAAAATTAGCTTGTCTCAAATCTCCGTGAGTCTTTATTTTTAAGTGCCGATATGCCGGATGCTTGACGATATTCCCGCTAAACATTGAGCGAGTTTCTATCCCATGTTTTTCAAGAAATGGCACAAGTTTTACCCTGTTACTAAGTCCACAAGTTAATGAAAAAGAAAACCAACATACATCTGCACTCTCTACCCATTGAGGCATTATCAAATCTCCTACACCTGAAAGATTATTGTATAAATACTCAAAATTCTTTTTTCTTAATTTCTTGATTTTATCTGATTTTCTTAATTGCACTCTACCCATTGATGCTTGAAGCTCTAGGATTTGGAAGTTATAGC
>NZ_JBYMTK010000077.1:0-465 GCF_057773105.1 Dietzia sp. IBK-p2-15D | reverse complement strand
CAACTTATTAAACAGGCTTTTATAGTGTTCCATGTAATACCTTATTTAAGAGTGAACCAACCGCTGCCGCCTAACTTTTGAATAGGCTGGTCATATTCCTTTATTGCATCGGTTACGGCTTTAACCATGCCGTCAATATCACCATCTGAACTTGATAAATCTATTTCACCGGATTTAACATACTGGTTAATTGCTTCCCAGATTTTTTGATAACCAATTGCTGACGCCATATCATCAACCGTTCTTAAATACTGCTCTACCTTGCTGGATAATTCGAAAAACTTTGCGGCTTTAGAGCGTAAATCTTTCAGGTTTTCATATTTAATACCAGTATTTGACGCCATTTCTTTAAGGGTATTTGTAACCCCTTTTACGGTTGACGTTGTACTTTCAATGAACTTTTTCAGCCTTGCAACTTCTGATTGTAATTGGTTGTGGTCTTTACCACGAACCCCAAATTTACCC
>NZ_JBYMTK010000076.1:0-467 GCF_057773105.1 Dietzia sp. IBK-p2-15D | reverse complement strand
AGGTCGTATTGACTGCTCAGATACCCGTCGAGAACGTCAGATCCGGCATTCAAAAGCGCCTGATTTTGGCTCTCATAGGTCTGAATGCGCCCCCACGCGGGAGCCATTAGCGCCATATTGGCGATCGTAGCGCGCGCGGGGGTTGCCACTTACTTGACCTTTTTGGTTCGCTCGGTGCTTTTTTCCGCGTCGACTGGCGCATCCGCGACGACTACGGGCGCGGCAGCCTTTGGCGCGTCAAGCTTGATGACAACGAAGCGCTTGTCCGCGCAGATCTCCGCGTATTCCTCGTCGGAAACGTCGAGCTCGACCGCTTGGCCAATTGGCCATTTGCGGTGAACTGCCCAGTAATGCGGCGCGACCTGGGTATTGATTACGGAGACGCGCATGTTACGCCGTGCACTTGCAGCTCATGAAGTACAAGCCCAGGCCGCCGACGCCACGAGCGCGAACGCCCATCAGGTACT
>NZ_JBYMTK010000075.1:0-468 GCF_057773105.1 Dietzia sp. IBK-p2-15D | reverse complement strand
CTCCAAATTTATCTACATTACCAGCAGGACTATCATCTAATAAATAAGGCGGATCAGTTAAAATCAAATCAAAAAACTTATCAGGTACATTTTTCATAAAATCTAAACAATCTCCATTATAGACTTTATTTTTCCACTCTTCCATCGTTATACTCCATAAATCATAAAAAATATTTCAACATCTTTTGTAGTATCGTAACTATTTAAGTTAATAACCATCTCTTGTTTATCAGGATAAAACTTACTTGTAATAGACTTTTTCCTCTTATGTCCAGAGATTGGTTCATAATCCATTTTAGGTTCTGTCATAAATTTACACTCTTTTAATTCTATTGTAAGTTTATAACCTTTCTTATGTGGGAATATAGCAGTTCCCTCTAAACAAGTTAATTCTGCTGTAGTGTTATTTCTCTTTACTAGTTTAGTATTTATTTTATATGCCATTTTAAGCTCTTTCTAAACTTATTA
>NZ_JBYMTK010000074.1:0-468 GCF_057773105.1 Dietzia sp. IBK-p2-15D | reverse complement strand
AGCTTGCTCGCGAAAATCGCGAACGATAACGCGGGGCTGCGGGTTAAACGCGGTGCTCTCGGGTTTTTCGCGAGCAAGCTCGCTCCTACAGGGAGGCGCATGCTCATCAATCCATGAAGCCCTGGAGCTTCAATTCGATGGAGCGCGGGTTCTCGCCCTCGGCAATCGACAGGATGCCCTCCAGGAGCATTTCCCGGTAGCGGGACTGGCGCATGGCAATGGATTTGAGCTTGCTGGCAATCGGCAGCAGCAACAGGTTGGCACTGGCCACGCCATAGATGGTGGCGACAAATGCCACGGCAATGCCGCTGCCCAGTTGCGAGGGGTCGGCCAGGTTGCCCATCACGTGGATCAGGCCCATGACCGCACCGATGATGCCGATGGTCGGCGCATAGCCGCCCATGCTTTCGAAAACTTTGGCCGCGTTGATATCGCGACTTTCCTGGGTGTAGAAGTCCACTTCGAGGA
>NZ_JBYMTK010000073.1:0-469 GCF_057773105.1 Dietzia sp. IBK-p2-15D | reverse complement strand
GAGATGAGCTTGATTTAAACTTTTTAATTCAAGAGTTTTCGTTGAAAATAACAGAAATTTTCGGCGGTTGTCAAGTTCAAACCAATTTAAAAGGTTACTATAAAATGCAAAATGGTTCAATTATGATTGAAAACAATGCTTGTATATTAGCCTCCTGCGAAGCAAATAAAGATTTAAAAGATTTTTTAGAACTTTGTTTGTTTCTCAAAATGCAATATAAACAAGAAAGCGTTGCCTTTAAAATAGACGGCGTTTTATATTTTTGTTAATATTGCAAGTGCGGAGTGGTGACCCGCACACTTTAATAATTTTTTTAATTTTTTTTATACTTTATGTCTAAATTTACCCTAATATTACACCCACAAATACAAATTCTTTTCCCTGCCGAGTTTGTTATTGAACTATACCAAGCAAGTATAATGTCTTTTTCAAACAATAAAAATATATGGAAAGGCGAGCGTTATTTTAC
>NZ_JBYMTK010000072.1:0-470 GCF_057773105.1 Dietzia sp. IBK-p2-15D | reverse complement strand
CGCAAATCCACGTTCCAGATCTGAATATTCGGCTCCAGATTACTTAAGTTATATTGCGACGATAACCGGTTACGGATTTCCCGATAACCTTCTTCATTATGAATAGCGGAAATCTCCAGATAATTATGCCGATCATCATCCAGCACGGTGAAGAAGCGGAAATCACGCATCACTTTCGGTGACAGGAACTGGCTGATAAAACTCTCATCTTTGAAATCACGCATCGCGAAATGCAGCGTTTCCAGCCAGTCGGAACCGGCGATATCCGGGAACCAGTATTTGTCTTCTTCCGTTGGCGACTGACAAATCCGTTTAATATCCTGGAACATGGCAAACCCGAGGGCATACGGGTTGATGCCGCTGTACCACGGGCTGTTATAGGGCGGCTGGAAGACCACATTGGTGTGGCTGTGCAAGAACTCCAGCATAAAACGTTCCGTTACTTTCCCTTCATCATACAGATGGTTAAG
>NZ_JBYMTK010000071.1:0-470 GCF_057773105.1 Dietzia sp. IBK-p2-15D | reverse complement strand
AAATCGTTTTGCTAGCTTTTTTGTACTTCCCAGCGCAGATTCAGAACTCAAGACTTGAACCGCTTTTTTGTCAGTGTTATCAAGTTCAATCGATTCATCATCTCCGTGGTTTAGTGGTGCTTCTAACTTTTCTAATTCAGTCTCAGGTGGTACTTGAGTAGGGACGTCGGTTGCTTCAAGCTCCCGATGACTAATCGTCGTCTCGCTTGCACGCTTATGTGATTTTTTTGGAATTGACGGCTTAGAATTTAGCGTTTTTGCGACGTGTACGCCACTAACTGCTGCGATTGCCTCAATGGCAGAATCTGACGTAATAAGAACCACATTTTTCTTTGCTTCTTGTGCGGCCCGCTTAAGCAATTTTACGTTCACTGCACTCTGAAATACCGTTGATCGTTTTGGTAGAACAACTGCAACAATTGCATCTTTTGAAGAAATAACTTTATCTATAACCGTTGTTATTTCGTCAT
>NZ_JBYMTK010000070.1:0-471 GCF_057773105.1 Dietzia sp. IBK-p2-15D | reverse complement strand
TAAAGCTTCTGTCTGTGCAACTATATCATTATTACCATTTTGTATAGCTAATTTTGCTGATATTTCTTTTTCATAAACTGACGATAAAGCTAATTCGTATTCTCTAGCAGTCTTAAAATTTTTAGGTTCTATTTTATTATTATTACCATCATTTACCATTACATTAGATCTTTGCTGTGTATTATATTGTTCTCTAGTTTGATCAGGTAAAAAAGATAAAATATCAGAAACTCTATGTCCGTATATAGGCTTATCATTATTTGGATATATTTCGCCAAATTTGTTATTTAAATTTTCTATAGCAGGAGTATTATATTGTATTGTCATAATGTTAATGTTACTTAAATTTTAATTAAAATAAATGTAAAGTACTAAAAAAAGGATTTTAACAAAATGGGTAGACCAAAGAAAATTAAAGAAGAAATTATAGAATTAATTCCAAAAAAAGAAATAAATGCTAATTTAATTATA
>NZ_JBYMTK010000069.1:0-473 GCF_057773105.1 Dietzia sp. IBK-p2-15D | reverse complement strand
ATTTACCAATTTCGGCATCAGATAGAGCGCGATTCCAAGCGCAAGCAAGTAGTACTGGAGCATTTGCGGCCCAAATAACACCTGTTTGCCGATAGTTTGCGCCGATAGCTGCACGGTCTAAAGTGGGCCATCCGGCCGCCGATAAATCCGTGGCGTCTGTTCCTTTAGACGCCAGGGTATTAAGGAACACTGATGATAGAGCGGACTCTCGTCTCCCAACTATCTTAATAAGTTCGCCAACGGCATATGTGCCTGTGGCTTCTGGATTTGAGAGTGTCGAGTTATTGTTTCTGAAAAAAGCAGTTACTCGACCATTGTGCAAATTGTTCAGCCCGAACATCACCAGGGGTGCGTCGCTGGCGCTGGAACCAAACCCCATCGGGGTTATGCTGGCAGTTGTGATCGTGTTGGGAATACATACACATGCTATCGTGAAGGTTCCACCAGCAGGTGGGCTGCCAAGTACGTCATAC
>NZ_JBYMTK010000068.1:0-473 GCF_057773105.1 Dietzia sp. IBK-p2-15D | reverse complement strand
ACTTCTGGGTGTCCAATCCTGATTGTAAAAGCTCAGGCCAAATCTTGCCTCCAAAGCTTTGAAGTCGTAAGCATTGACAGCAATAAAAAGGTCAAGTGGGCGCGCAAAAAATCTGAGCCTTTCATTTATCTTATAGTAGTCAGACAGTTATTTGTATGAATGGAGCACCGAGTCTTGACCATTCTATTTGGCATTGATTGTTCATGGCATTTGTCACCTAACCCTATAAAAAGACATCATTTGAATCATGTGAAACAGGTGTTGAGTTTGAGTCTAGCACAATCTGTCCACCATTTATCTTTGCTCATACACATGCCCTAATGATTTTGTACCAAAGTTAATGCCACAGGCAGATCGACTTTTGAACACTTTGAGTGACTTTTAGCAGAGAGCATCAGCTAAGAAAACCGGTATCATTCGGTGCCGGATCTATACTACTTATGAGGAGAGATGAAAACTCTGCTCCTCCATCT
>NZ_JBYMTK010000067.1:0-473 GCF_057773105.1 Dietzia sp. IBK-p2-15D | reverse complement strand
CCGCTAAAACACTATCTAATCTATCTAATATTCCGCCATGACCAGGTAAAATATTACCACTATCTTTAACCTTAGAAATCCGTTTTAATAAGCTTTCAAATAAATCTCCAATTATTGATAATGCCAAAAATATATGGGTAATTATAAAAATATACCCTATTTGTTTTAAAACTTTCATAATTGAATATGAATAAAATTGTTTATTACCACACATAATGCCCATAAAAAACATAAGCATAACTAAAATACTAATTACATATCCTACCCATACCCCTTCCCAGGTTTTATTTGGACTAACAATGCTTAATTTATGCTTACCTAAAAATTTTCCTCCAAAATATCCACCACAATCTATGCTAATAATCATTAAAATTATTCCTAGTAAATAATAACTATTATTATGCTTTATATAATTAATTGCTAACCAACTAGGAATAAGTATCATTAAACAACTGCATATGTTAAATGTTTTC
>NZ_JBYMTK010000066.1:0-474 GCF_057773105.1 Dietzia sp. IBK-p2-15D | reverse complement strand
AATTCTTTCCTCAGGAGTCATATTGTGAATTCAAATTCTTATAGTATTCAATTTTATCAATGAGCCATGTGTATGAATCTCCTTTGTATGGGTTGCGGTAGTTCCGTTCGATGTCGTCTATGGTCTCTTGCCCGTAGCGTTGCAATAAAAAAGCCCGGTATGATGGATGATTTCCTCCTAGATAACAATTACATGATGAACACTGACAGTGGACATTCTGTTCGTGGAAGTAGTATTCAAGCCCACAGGCACCTTTTGGAACGTAGTGACCGCCTCCAGCCTCTCGGCCAGTCACATACTTTCCGCAAGTGCAACAAATGTTTTTATCTCTCCGCTTGATGTATGCGGTGAAATGCTTCCAAAGAAGTTTTTTAATGATGCGATTGATTTTTTAGCCATCGATTTTGTCTTTGTAGAATGAGATGAGTTTCTCCATCTGTATTCTACGCCAACTTTGAAAATCTTCCATAGGCT
>NZ_JBYMTK010000065.1:0-474 GCF_057773105.1 Dietzia sp. IBK-p2-15D | reverse complement strand
CTGGTTGAAGACATGTACATCAGGCCATCAAGCCCATTCATATTTTGCTCAATCACCTGAGTGACCGAGTCTTCTACCGTTTGCGCATCGGCACCCGGATAGGTTGCGCTGACGGTAATGGTCGGTGGCGCAATCTGCGGATACTGCGCAACCGGTAAGTTCATGATCGCCAGACCGCCTGCAAGCATCATAATAATGGCAAGTACCCAGGCAAAAACCGGGCGATCAATAAAATAGTTAGCCATGAAAGTCCCCTTAAGCCTGCAACGTTATTGTTTCGATTCGGTGCTGGCGTTTTCCTGGCTGGAGGAAATTGCTCGTGCTTTGATACCCGGACGAATGCGTTGCAAGCCGGAAACGATCACCCGATCGCCAGCCTGCAAGCCAGAGGTGACAACCCACTGGTCGCCGATGGCTTTGCTGGCTTCGATTTCGCGTAGCTGCACGACATCGTCTTTATCCAGAATGAGTGCC
>NZ_JBYMTK010000064.1:0-475 GCF_057773105.1 Dietzia sp. IBK-p2-15D | reverse complement strand
CAGAAAAACACGGAGCTTATACCGACTAAAATCGGGCAAACCCGGGAAAGCACTTTTAAAAACAACATTTCCAAAAAAAGTCTCTGGAAAATACTTCCCGAGCTTTTTTTCTAAACCAAAAAAAGTTTCCGTGCGCGTACGCGCGGGCGCGTGTGTGTATACCAGGGGGAGAATATAAAAATCACCCTGTGATTAGGGTCTGTTATACTATACAATATATTGTACAATCTGTATAATGTATGGTGTAGTATTATATATTGACACTGTATATATAGTGTGGTGTTACGCCGTGATAGAAAAAGCACCACGTTCCTAGTGTGATGCTTTTACCTATATATGTATATTGCCTAGCGATAGGTATACATGGGGATAATTGACAGTACCGAGCGTTAGGTATAGTATAGTACTACATAGCGGGGCATTACACCGCTATAAACAAAAACAAAACATGCCAAACGATACAGAAACAGAAGAA
>NZ_JBYMTK010000063.1:0-477 GCF_057773105.1 Dietzia sp. IBK-p2-15D | reverse complement strand
AACGGCGATTTCCTCTGGCGCTATCACGTTAAACCAAACCCTGACCGGCACAGGCATTACGCCTGGAACGTCAATCGTTTCGTTTATTGGAGGGGCTGGTGGCGATGTATTGGAAACCGGAACGTACCAAGTAAACATTTCGCAGAACGTGGCAAGCACCACAATCTCGGGGTATTACCAAAAGCCATTGCGCGTAAATTCTGCATTTGTGCGGATTAACACAACGTCCAACGGACAACCCATTCTTGGCGGTGGCCTTGATTACCCTGTTGCGGTGCTAACCCTTGACGATTATTCCATGATTGGCCTCAAAACCCTTAACGGCCCTTGGCCCAAGGCTTTGTATTACAACCCTGGCGATTCTTTGGGGAATTTAAGCGTGTGGCCTAATCCGTCCCAAGGTGAAATGCACATCTTTACGGACACAATTTTTGCCCGATTTACCACGATGTACGACATCATGCGAATCCCGCAAGG
>NZ_JBYMTK010000062.1:0-477 GCF_057773105.1 Dietzia sp. IBK-p2-15D | reverse complement strand
GTCGGTTTCGTTGACTTTCATGTCAGATCCTCAAGGATTGGACGTGTGCGACGCGGCGCACAACCGGCCAGCGCTTCGCAAGGAAATAGCCGGCCTCGTCGGGCGCGTGGTCCATGCCGGATGTCTTGTCGGGCTCGCCGTTGGTGTCATACGGTTGCTGCTCCATGCACTCAGTCAGCACGGGGCAGGCGTCGGTATTGACCAGCCAGCGCCTTTCGCCTTCGGCATTCAGGATCAGCGCGGAAACGGCGTTGATGCGATCGCGCACGGCGGGGTTGACGTTGTTGACGCTGACCGTGAATCCTGGCTGGCTTTGCCCGTACCCACGCAGGATGGACAGGTCCGATTCGCTGGCGTTTTTGCTGCTGGTGTTCTGGCCGCTCGCGTCGGGATAGATCGTTATCGCGTGGCCGGCATAGCGCGAGTGCAGGAGCTTCACCATGGCCGGCGTGTCGCGAACCTTGGTCACCTCGGCGA
>NZ_JBYMTK010000061.1:0-482 GCF_057773105.1 Dietzia sp. IBK-p2-15D | reverse complement strand
CGCCGCATTTGCCAGATGAATCAGCGCCTCTGCCCGTTTCAACGGCATACCTAACGCTTTTAATGCCTGCAGGTCGGCTACTGCCAGCCGCTGAGGCGTGGGGAAGCAGACATAATCCGGAAAATCATCCAGCCGTTCGCCATAAAGCTGTGCCACTCTGGAGGTCAATTTTGCCGCCATCGCCACGCTCACCAGTTGGCCTAAAATCGCCCGCACGCCCTGCTCAAAAGCGTCAACACAACCAGGTAAACGCAATCCTGGCCGCGCCTAACTTGCCCAACGCACCGTTAACAATCTGCGGGTTACATTGCAGATCAAACAGGCGGCTCATTTTCGCCAGACACTCTGCGGCAACAGGTTCTAAACCTGCACTTAAATTTATGTGCAGAGTATGGCGGGCTATATCCGGAATAGCAGTCACCACGCCGCGATATTCGCCTACCGCCAGACTACGGGCATAATAACTGTCCGCGACCGTTTCC
>NZ_JBYMTK010000060.1:0-482 GCF_057773105.1 Dietzia sp. IBK-p2-15D | reverse complement strand
AGTTGTTTATGAATGTTGTGGTATGATGTTTGATACACAAATTGAAGAAATGAGGAAATGTTTATGAAATATGAAGATATGACAAAGGCTCAGTTGATAGAAGAATTGAGAAAACTAAAAAATGAGCAATTCGAAAAAAGTGGAGAGATATTTTTTGCATTTGTGTATGATGATAGTGGCGAAAAATATGTTATTGAAAACTTATTAGATAGACATAATTCGTTTTATTCTATCCTAGAAGATGCTAAACGTAACGAATATCAATTTAGTATAGATTTTGTGTATTGGGATGGTGAGTCGTTCGTATCTCCTATTGGGGGTCATGAATGGGACTGTGCTATTAGAATTCCAACCAAATTGCTTAGTGACTATTTTATGAAATCTGGTGAAGTATGATCCGATTCGTCGTTGCTAGATATGAAAATGATTCCTATGAAAAGTTTCTAGGTGCATCTTCAGAAGAAGTAAACACTGTTCATGTA
>NZ_JBYMTK010000059.1:0-483 GCF_057773105.1 Dietzia sp. IBK-p2-15D | reverse complement strand
CCATAAAAATCAAAATTGATCAAATATGAAAACAGTCAACAAAATCATGATTTGCATTGTTATTGGCTTAATATCGTCAGTTATTTTGTATTGGAATTGCCATTTCGGACAAATCATCATAGAAAACCAGAATTATCCGCAATTCGTTGGAGGATTTATCTTCGTAATTGCAGAAATTTATGGGATCGTTCATCTATTAAATTATTTAAAAAATGAAATTTTTAATTAAACTTTTATCACTATCATGCCTATTCACCCTCGCTTCGTGCAATGGCTGTCAGAAAATTCCAGCAAACAAATTTGTCCTAAATTCAGAAGATTATGGAAAGTCATGGCGTTTGTTGGGGAAAAATGAAACTGTTCCGAAGTGTATGGTTGCTGGATGCTACAATGTTTATTTGCCAGCAACAGTGATGGTTGGTGATTTAGGTTCCGTGCAACGAATTGGTGCTCCGGGTAAATCTGCAAGAGCAAAGTTTTTAA
>NZ_JBYMTK010000058.1:0-487 GCF_057773105.1 Dietzia sp. IBK-p2-15D | reverse complement strand
AAATAAAACCTATTTAAATCAGGAATACCTACATAATTTATTTTTTTAAAATTAATACCATCTAATAATAGTTTAATTTCAGGCGAACTAATATTTAAGTCAGATTTAAAATTAACATTTATTGTTGAAATTAAATCTAAATCTTTATTAATACTATTAGTTGATGATTTATTTAAATATAGATTAACAATCATAATAAACCCCTATAAAAAAGGCCAGCATTAAGCCAGCCTTTTATTTTAGTTCGGATTATTCACCAACAAAGAATACTACAAAGTTTTCGGCAAGGTCATTATAGTAACCCGCATCCATTTTGTAATAGTTGTTGTAAAACTCCGCTTTCGCGTTGTAGTTGGTAGTTACACGGCGGTCTAAATTGGCAACCCCTACCGCGTCACGGTCAAATACTACGCCAATAATAGCGGCGGTTTCTGGTACGCTAACAGTTTCACCGCTGGCAGTTTTAACGTCAATCTTACCAGTTGAT
>NZ_JBYMTK010000057.1:0-487 GCF_057773105.1 Dietzia sp. IBK-p2-15D | reverse complement strand
ATTGGTTCCTTACAAGGAACAGCAGATAACATGGGTGCCAACTGTGGAATACTTCTAGCATGACGACTACTTTTACTCCGGGAATGGTTATTCCCTCAACGTGGCTAAATGCCACGGATGCCACGGTAGCAGGGGCTCTGCAAGGAGCTACTACCGCTGCCGGTGTTCGTGGTGCTATTGGAGCAATGACTCCAGCAGATCAGCTTACTGGTACAATTGCTACTGGGGTTACTGCTGTAACACAAGCCCACAGTGATTCGTCTACGAAAGTAGCAACGACGGCCTTTGTTCAACAAGAGTTAGGCAATACTACTTACGGTGGTAGAAAAAATAAAGTGATTAATGGGATGTTTCTCATTGATCAAATCAATCGCTTCTCTGGTGTTTCTCCTGCTACCTTGACGGCTGGTGCAGCTCTTCGATATACCACAGATCGGTGGTATAGTTATTGTACTGGTGCTAATGTCACAACACTTCCATATGCTTC
>NZ_JBYMTK010000056.1:0-489 GCF_057773105.1 Dietzia sp. IBK-p2-15D | reverse complement strand
CAGTGATGTTTTGCCTGATGGACGTTTCCGGTTCAATGGATCAATCCACTAAAGATATGGCTAAGCGTTTTTATATTCTGCTGTATCTGTTCCTCAGCAGAACGTATAAGAACGTGGAAGTCGTATACATCCGCCATCATACCCAGGCGAAAGAAGTCGATGAACATGAGTTTTTCTACTCGCAGGAAACAGGCGGCACCATTGTTTCCAGCGCCCTGAAACTGATGGATGAGGTAGTGAAAGAGCGTTATAACCCGGCACAGTGGAATATTTACGCTGCACAAGCATCGGACGGCGATAACTGGGCCGATGACTCTCCGCTTTGCCATGAAATCCTGGCGAAAAAATTATTACCTGTTGTTCGTTATTACAGCTATATCGAAATTACCCGTCGTGCACATCAGACATTGTGGTGAGAATATGAGCATCTGCAATCTACTTTCGACAACTTTGCGATGCAGCACATCCGCGACCAGGATGATATTTATC
>NZ_JBYMTK010000055.1:0-490 GCF_057773105.1 Dietzia sp. IBK-p2-15D | reverse complement strand
CAGCTATTTCAATTCCTGCGTTCTCAAAGATTAAAATTCTATCTGTATCGGTTGATTTTGGATAACCAAAAGTCATAGTATTTGTTTTGAAAGGTTTAAAGAAACCAGCTCTTATAATACCAACAATCCTATCTTTCAATGAATTGCTCATCAAGTGTATCTCTGGATTAATCAAAAGTCGTTTTATCCAATAGTCGTTAATTTCTCGATAGTCCTCAGTTTTGATTCCAGATTTGGTCATTTCAAACCATTGTTTTTTAAGTGATAGTTGTAGGTTCATTTCTGTATTGGTTTATGTGTTAATACTATTTTTTAAATCTTTTTCATCGCAATACCATTCTTTGTTATTCGACAAGTCTTTTATTAGGTATTTATTTAATCCGTGGTGGTAATGAACTATTCTTACTTTTATTTTACCGTAAAAATAGTCTACTGAAAATGGTAGCATTTCAATTATTGTTTAATTCCTCATTCAATTCTTTAAGTAATC
>NZ_JBYMTK010000054.1:0-490 GCF_057773105.1 Dietzia sp. IBK-p2-15D | reverse complement strand
ATTCATCTACAGGATTTCAATTGATTTCAATTGTTAGAGACCCAGCTATTGGGATTAAAGCTATGAGCTTTGCTGAAATGAAAGATGTTAAGATTGAATTGAAAGCTTATGAAGATTCTCAATCACTTGCAGGCCCAGCGTTAATACCCAATATTAAGATATATCGTAATGATGATTATGGTGAATACTTTATTGTGTTTAAACCAGACCAAATTAAGAAGATGGTTGAGAGGTTTAATAAAAATGGTACAAATAGGAAAATCAATTTCAATCACGAAGACAAAATGGTTGATGCTTATATCGAGCAACAATGGATTATCAAAGATAAAATGTATGATGGGTCGAGAGCTTATGGATTTACAGACCTACCTGTAGGTACATTCTTCATAATTTGTAAAGTAGAAGATGAAAAGTTCTGGAAAACCTTTGTTAAAGGTGAAGGATTTGATGGATTTAGTGTTCAAGGATATTTTGGTATGGAATTGATTCA
>NZ_JBYMTK010000053.1:0-491 GCF_057773105.1 Dietzia sp. IBK-p2-15D | reverse complement strand
CATGGTCGAGTTCATTTGTTGAAGAACCTGATCCAAAAATCCCAAATCAATTTAAAAAATGTGATAATTTTGGAAATATTAAAAAGGAATGGAAGAAAGTATTAATGTGGTTATTATTAAATAAATATTACATTGATTTTATTGAAAATGGACTGAATGAACCACCAGAAGTTATAGATCAAACCCAAGATTATCATAATAGTAATGATTGTTATAGACAATTTATAACAGATTTATATATTATAACAACAGATGCAGACAATATTAAGATAGTTGATATGTATCGGGATTTCAAGATATGGTTTAAGTTTGCTTATCCAAATGCAGGAAAAGAACCATGTAAATCCGAATTTATTGATAATATTGAAGCGAAAGGAATAAAGGCAACGAAAACATCATTTGTTGGAATAAGAAAACGAGAAATAATAAATTAAAAGATTATTTTATGAATTAAGAATAAAATAATATTAATATAATATATATGTCTGGAC
>NZ_JBYMTK010000052.1:0-492 GCF_057773105.1 Dietzia sp. IBK-p2-15D | reverse complement strand
CCACGCTCAACCATTTTCGTCGTCATAAAACCCCTGCCGTTATCGTGCTGCCCACCGGTGCAGGTAAAAGCCTGGTGATAGCGGAACTGGCGCGGCTGGCGCGTGGTCGCGTGCTGGTGCTGGCACACGTTAAAGAACTGGTGGCACAAAACCATGCAAAATATCAGGCGCTGGGGCTGGAAGCCGATATTTTTGCCGCCGGGCTAAAGCGCAAAGAGAGCCACGGTAAAGTGGTATTTGGCAGCGTGCAGTCGGTCGCCCGTAATCTTGATGCCTTTCAGGGTGAATTTTCGCTGTTGATTGTCGATGAATGCCACCGTATTGGTGACGATGAAGAGAGCCAGTATCAGCAAATCCTCACTCACCTGACCAAAGTGAATCCCCACTTACGCCTGCTGGGGCTGACTGCCACGCCTTTTCGACTGGGCAAAGGCTGGATTTATCAGTTCCATTATCACGGCATGGTACGCGGCGATGAGAAAGCCCTTTTCC
>NZ_JBYMTK010000051.1:0-492 GCF_057773105.1 Dietzia sp. IBK-p2-15D | reverse complement strand
GCGTGGTGCTCCCAGCGTCCTCCATCGCCGTCCATCATGGACCAGCCACGCCCCGCACGACCGCCACCTCGACCGGTGCGGTCTGCACGGCGACGGGTACATCTCCGGTACGTCCTGGCAGTAGGTGTCCTGTCCGCTGGGGTCCGGGGCGTGATCCGGACCGCCGAACTTCGAGAGGACCGCATTTCCGTGTTGGGGGTCCAAGGGCTGGCCCGCGGGGGCGGGCCCGCCGACTTCTCGTTGTTCTCCGCGCCCGGCTCGTCGTGGTTCTGTCCGCTCATGCAGTGGATCCGAGCGGGTCGAGCCCTTCCTCGACGGATTGTTGCCCGACAAGATCAGACCGTGCATCGCTTGATGCCCTTGACCACCAGCAGGTCGCGCAGGGCGGAGGCCACGACATGGACCTCGACGCCTACCACGACAACATGCCGCGCCACGAGTGGCTCGACTACGTGGCCTACAACTGTGTCGACCGCCACGTGGAGGCCGGCA
>NZ_JBYMTK010000050.1:0-495 GCF_057773105.1 Dietzia sp. IBK-p2-15D | reverse complement strand
CATGAAAATGGTTTTGTCATCGCGCTGGATGATTTCGGTACTGGTTACTCAGGGCTTTCTTATCTGCATGACCTGCATATTGATTATATCAAAATTGATCATAGTTTCGTTGGCCGCGTCAACGCAGACCCAGCATCAACCCGAATTCTGGATTGTGTATTGGATCTGGCGCGTAAACTTTCGATCAGTATCGTCGCTGAAGGTGTCGAAACGAAAGAACAATTTGACTATCTGAACCAAAATAATATCACATTTCAGCAGGGTTATTATTTCTATAAACCTGTTACATACATCGACCTGGTCAAAATTATCCTTTCTAAACCGAAGGTGAAGATTGTGGTTGAGTGAAAATTGATCAGCAAGGCCATGGTGCGGTGTAATTATAGACAGCTAATTAGCTCGTTGCCTCTTGTTACTATTGTTCATTCTTTTGTTTGCTATAATTGTGTGAAAGTTTTGACTGGATTGCCATTAGTAGCATGAACAATAGTAATA
>NZ_JBYMTK010000049.1:0-495 GCF_057773105.1 Dietzia sp. IBK-p2-15D | reverse complement strand
TAGTTTCATCTTAATACCTTTTATTTCTCAAAACTAATTCGTATTCTTCTATTTCTTGTTCAGTTAAATCTTCTAATGAAACAATTTCTAAATCACTTAATTTGCTACATTTTGAAAGACCATTAGATACCCAAAAACTAACATCAGCATTTCCATTCATATATACACCAAGAGTAGATTTGTGAATTCCAATTTCACCAAGTTTTGTTCTGTAAATATGTTCATAGAAATATTTCATTTCAATATCCTTCACGAACTTTTATACCAAGACCAGTTTCATTCAATAATTCTTCAAAACTCCCCATGTCGGTATAAGAATCAGGATCATTAAACTTAAAATCTTCTGGATAACCAACATCATACTCATAGATATATTGGTAAAATTTATTATACAACTCTATGAAATCTTTCTTTTGTTCTTCTGAAAATTTACATTCGTCCAGGAACCATTCATTTAGACTTTTCTTATTATTCTTTTTCATACGTTTACTCCCA
>NZ_JBYMTK010000048.1:0-496 GCF_057773105.1 Dietzia sp. IBK-p2-15D | reverse complement strand
GTCATAATCTTGCCAACATGGAAGAAAACCGTGATGGTCATGGTGAAAATATCAGTCAAAACTTTGGTGCAGAAGGTGAAACAGACGACAAAGATATTCAAGCACAGCGCTTGAATCAGCAACTATGTTTTATGGCGACGCTGCTATTAAGCCAAGGCACGCCACATATTTTAGGTGGTGACGAACTGTCCCATAGTCAACAAGGTAACAACAATGCCTATTGCCAAGACAACGACATTACTTGGCAAACTTGGCAAGACATAGACACAGAAACAAGCTTTGCAAGAGCGGCAATAAAAAACACCATAGCAACACTTATGGCATTACGAAAAGCCTATCCAATTTTTGCAGAAATCCGCCTGGAAGATGATCCGCTATATCAGCATGCGTCATCGGATAAAATCCATTGGCTCAACGAACAAAGTGAGCCTATGACAATCGAAAATTGGGCCGATGACGGTCGGCATTTCATTGCATTAACACTAACACCAGCCGA
>NZ_JBYMTK010000047.1:0-499 GCF_057773105.1 Dietzia sp. IBK-p2-15D | reverse complement strand
GGCATGCCCCGTAGGGCAATCGCCCTGCTGCTGCCTGACTTTTAAACAGGCATCCAGCAGGGTCGGACCCGCTGCGCGATGAATGGCCCCATCGACGCCGCCGCCTCCCATTAATGACGGATTAGCCGCATTCACAATCACATCAACGGCCAGTTTGGTAATATCACCCTGCACAACATGAATACGCGTTTTCATAACGCCTCCTTACACCTTCTTGTTTCTTAAGTGTACAGCAGGCTTTTTGGTTAAATCGCATTTTTCTGCTCAGCAACGTGAGTTGTTCAGAAACTTAGTTATATTCGATGTTCATTACAGCCAGCTTTTTCTGTTTATCAAGATACTGCACTTTTACTGAGGCTATTTGCGCGTTTTTAACATTGCCGCTCATTAACGCTTTGCTGGAATAGGTTCTGCCCGGAACAGAGCCATTCTGCGGGCAGTTCATTTCTACGGGTGTTGACTGGGTGCTGACGTCACATGCCGGTTCCACAATTTGGCC
>NZ_JBYMTK010000046.1:0-499 GCF_057773105.1 Dietzia sp. IBK-p2-15D | reverse complement strand
AGCAGGTCTTATCTAATTTACTGAGTAATGCTCTCAAATTTACTACCGAGGGGGCAGTAAAAATTACGACCTCCCTGGGTCACATTGATGACAACCACGCTGTTATCAAAATGACGATTATGGATTCTGGAAGTGGATTATCGCAGGAAGAACAACAACAACTGTTTAAACGCTATAGCCAAACAAGTGCAGGTCGTCAGCAAACAGGTTCTGGTTTAGGCTTAATGATCTGCAAAGAATTAATTAAAAACATGCAGGGCGATTTGTCATTAGAAAGTCATCCAGGCATAGGAACGATATTTACGATCACAATCCCGGTAGAAATTACCCAACAAGTGGCGGCTGTCGAGGCAAAAGCAGAACAACCTATAACACTACCTGAAAAGTTGAGCATATTAATCGCGGATGATCATCCGACCAATAGGCTATTACTCAAACGCCAGCTAAATCTATTAGGATATGATGTTGATGAAGCCACTGATGGTGTGCAAGCGCTACA
>NZ_JBYMTK010000045.1:0-502 GCF_057773105.1 Dietzia sp. IBK-p2-15D | reverse complement strand
CGTATGAAGAGCTTTCTAAATTGAAAGAAAAGAATCATATACAATATTGTGATTCGGGAAAGGGTAGGCATTATGCTTACTCTTTTTTTAATGACACAAAGGCGTGTCCATCGTTTATAAGTCTTGTTATTTCTGAGACGCATAAGAAATAATCTATTATATGGGATTAAAACATATAAAGCAATGCTAGCTAGACAGCAATATAATTTAAGCATCCTGAACCTAGAGACACTAGGCAGGAAAATGAAAGAGGTTTTATTATGAAAAAGATTATTGTAACAACAGAAGAAGAATTTGTAACAGAGGATGGTAGAAAAGTAAAAATACAAAGAATCGAGACAAAAGTTGATACAACAGCAGCAAAAGAAGCAATCGTAACAGGAGCCAAAACAACAGGCCTTGTGGCAAAAACATTGTTCGGTATGGGTAAGAATGTAGCAAAGAATATAAAAGAAACATCAGTAAAAGTTGCAGAAGAATTCAAAGCCGCATATGCAGAAGA
>NZ_JBYMTK010000044.1:0-506 GCF_057773105.1 Dietzia sp. IBK-p2-15D | reverse complement strand
AGGCAGTTTCCCAGACATTACTCACCCGTCCGCCACTCGTCAGCAAAGCAGCAAGCTGCTTCCTGTTACCGTTCGACTTGCATGTGTTAGGCCTGCCGCCAGCGTTCAATCTGAGCCATGATCAAACTCTTCAATTTAAAAGTTTGATGCTCAAAGAATTAAACTTCGTAATGAATTACGTGTTCACTCCTGAGACTTGGTATTCATTTTTCGTCTTGCGACGTTAAGAATCCGTATCTTCGAGTGCCCACACAGATTGTCTGACAAATTGTTAAAGAGCAGTGCCGCTTCGCTTTTTCTCAGCGGCGCGGGGTGTGCATAATACGCTTTCCCGCTACAGAGTCAAGCATTTATTTTGCTTTCTCTGCCGGAATTCTCAGGAGAATCCCGCTGACCCGGCGGCGTGTTTGCCGTTGTTCCGTGTCAGTGGTGGCGCATTATAGGGAGTTATTCCGGCCTGACAAGCAAAAAATATAAAAACTTTATTGTTCGCTCATTTTTCAGGC
>NZ_JBYMTK010000043.1:0-507 GCF_057773105.1 Dietzia sp. IBK-p2-15D | reverse complement strand
AGAATCCCCTAATTAAGCATTTATCAGCTCAACTTGCTAAGGTAGCCAAGAATGAATATAACGCCTTTGTTGAAGCACACCCTGAGTCAGTAACCGATCCTGAAAAGTTTCGTAAAATTGGTGTATTTTTGAAGATGCACGGTGCGACCTATCGCGAAGAAAACGATGGTGAAATACCGGGCATAAAAGATTCCCTCGAGGCAGCATATCGCTACCACGGATGGGATTTAGAACTCAAGAATAAACAGGATGTCGCTAACGCCGCCAAGAACGCTGCTGCCACCCGAACTACCCCACAGGGCAAACCAAAAGCAACAAAGAAGGAAGTATCGAAAGGTGAACAATTCTTTGCAAACAAACTTGGCGTAAAACTTAAGTAGTAGGGATTTAAATTAGCTCATAACCTAGAAAGGAATATTATGCCTACACGATTAATTGGTGTACGCGTTGCCGAAGATCAATTCGCAACCGAAGAACGTCCTGTAGCTAGTGGTGTATCCGTTTCCG
>NZ_JBYMTK010000042.1:0-510 GCF_057773105.1 Dietzia sp. IBK-p2-15D | reverse complement strand
ACAAGCTGGAAATGTTTTTCCGTGCCGATATCGCTCTTTCGCCATTGCTTGATGCCATTATTTCAGTTCCCGGATTTTGGTCGGCAGCGTCTCTTGCCTGTTTATTGAATACGTATCGTGACGGTTATATCAGAGATAACCAGGACGATATCGATAAAGCCATTACCGCCCAAATCAATGCCTGGGCCTTCAACAATCAATCCATCCTGAAAGAACGCGCGCGGCAGGCGATTGAGAACCCGCTTAAGCAGCCCGAACAGGGCACACAGTATCAGATCTGGGAAGACGACTGGATGATTGATGAGTGTTTATGCGCGATGTATGACGCATCATCCGAATCACCAGGAAAATAAAAATGATTAAATTCCGGCTTTATATTCCCCCTGTAATTCTCGGTTTTGTTATCGTACCATTATTGGTATGGCCGACGGTTATTGCCTTAGCCGTACTTATATTCACGTTAACTTTTCTGGCGGAAATAATATTCTCCTTTCCGCTCCTGGTTGTGCG
>NZ_JBYMTK010000041.1:0-511 GCF_057773105.1 Dietzia sp. IBK-p2-15D | reverse complement strand
TAGAAAGTTCTCATTCCAGAGCTTTTTTTGTACCTAGTGTCTTATAAATTACAGTCCCTCTGATAATTTAATCAGAAAATAAACTTCACCCTATTTAATGGTCTGCTGCTGCTGCTGCTGCTGCTAAGTCACTTCAGTCGTGTCCGACTCTGTGTGACCCCAGAGATGGCAGCCCACCAGGCTTCCCCGTCCCTGGGATTTTCCAGGCAAGAACACTGGAGTGGGTTGCCATTTCCTTCTCCAATGCATGAAAGTGAAAAGTGAAAATGAAGTCACTCAGTCGTGTCCGACAGCAACCTCATGGACTGCAGCCTACCAGGCTCCTCCGTCCATGGGATTTTCCAGGCAAGAGTACTGCAGTAGGGTGCCATTGCCTTCTCCATGCTACAGGCAATTGCGAGAGAAAGGAAGCGAAAGAAAGTCACTCTTCCTGGAAGGTAGTGTCCATGGTAAGGAGAAGCCAGAACTGAGCCTAAAGACTCAGACAAATCAGAAGGGCTTTGTAGGGAGG
>NZ_JBYMTK010000040.1:0-512 GCF_057773105.1 Dietzia sp. IBK-p2-15D | reverse complement strand
AGTTCCTGCAGCTGTTTGGACGCTTCCCGGGTAGCTGGGCAACTGCTGATGAGGATGACTTCCGGGCTGACATTGCGCGCCGGTACAAGGCCCTGGCCTCACCAGAGGTCGCCGGGGACCTTCCTGCTGGCCGGGAATAGGGTTCTAAGCCCGTCCGCTGTTACAATCTGGTTACACTTCAACTGTGTACAAGTCCGCCTGATTAGTGTACAATACTTCTATCAAATGCGGAAAGGGTTACGATGAAACGGTATGAATCGACGCTGTTCTCCCACGATGTTGAGCGCAAGCTCTTCACCGCTGAGGCCGCCGAGCTGGCTGCTTGTGGTCAAGCCCTCTTCGAGGCGCCTGTCAAGGGTCACCCGACCGTGGGTCTGACCATCGTCTCTGTCAACACCGGCGATACCGCCGACTTCCTCGTCGAGTACGTTCACCGCAACGCCGACCGTGACATCGACTACTGGCGCCTCACGCCGACGCGCGCCACCGTTGATTCCCACCCTGATCTGCAC
>NZ_JBYMTK010000039.1:0-516 GCF_057773105.1 Dietzia sp. IBK-p2-15D | reverse complement strand
GTAGAGCTTTTGCGTGAAAAAGGATATCCCACTGTTGAATCAGGTTTTGATAATGCAAAAACAGGTAGTCAATTTTTCCACTTAGAACCTAAAAGCCCTATTGTTTTTGATCGAAAACAGTTGGAAGAAATTGAGAAAGCGTATAACGTTTCAATCACCACAGAATCATATAGCGAAGATGATTTGTATATATATTTCAATAATACAGACGATAAACTCAAAGAGCTTGAAGGCTGGGAAAAATGTCTAACTGCTTTTGCTGAAAGTGTTCCAGTTGTTGGTGAGGCTGACATTGCAACAAAAGGAGAGACTATAGATTTTATTCTTGATACTATCGCAACATTCCCAAAAGAAACTATTTTAAAAACAGCAACAACAGAAAAACAAAAAGAATTTGTTGAGAAAATCTATTTATGTAAAACAGAAGAAGATCTTGTTAAAATGTTTAATATTGATAATTCAGATGAAGAATAAAATCTTAATTGAACCAGAATGGGAAGCAGTCTTCCATGATTA
>NZ_JBYMTK010000038.1:0-520 GCF_057773105.1 Dietzia sp. IBK-p2-15D | reverse complement strand
CTCATAATAAATATGTAAAGCTTATAAGTAACCAACCAGAGTGGTTTAAGACTTTGTTTTTAAAACCTTTACTCGCTATAGTTAACTTCAAGGTGAGGTTGTTCCCAGTACTTGCAGGGTTACCTGGTGTTTCTTTTTTAAACCGTGCACTTACACCTGTAAGGTTAAGATATATTGGAAATGCCAACTTGTTTAAAGATAAAGAAAAAGAAAAGCTTTTTAAAAATTATAAAGCACAAAATCTTATAACTAAACTTGATTTACAAGATCAAGATATATCAAAACTTTCAGAGTCTGAATATATGCAATTTGCTGACATTCATAATTGGATGAGAGGGGATATTTTACAAAAAGCAGATAAGATGACTATGGCAAACTCTCTTGAACTTCGTGTTCCTTTTCTTGATGTTGAAGTTTCTAAAGTAGCAGAAGGATTGATTGATGATTGGAAATATAAAAATGGCACAACCAAGTTTATTCTCAGGGATGCATTTTCATCAGATATGCCAGAGAGAACGAA
>NZ_JBYMTK010000037.1:0-523 GCF_057773105.1 Dietzia sp. IBK-p2-15D | reverse complement strand
ATGGCCGAATCAGAACGGCCGCCTGTGGGTTACAGTGGCGGTTTTCCGATTGCTTCGCGTCGTTCGTTCGCAAGCATCTTGGCGGCAGTCATCGCCATCAGCAGAGACACGAAGACCTTTTCTTGGCCGTCTTCGATTGCGACTCGCATGATTGTCAACATGTCGCCAATCGTCAGCCCGGTATCAATCATCTCGTGCAGATCAAACACGGCTTGCATCGCGTCGATCTGTGGTTCCGTGAACTGGTCGAGTGTGTAGCTCATTCTAGGCATCCTGAAGATTGTTCGATGGTGGGAGAAAAGCAACTTCCCCGGACGGTGAAATCCGAGGAAATCGCGATCTGAAGACCGTCCCGAAGTATGGTCGATCGCAAGTGTGGTTTACTCTCTTCGGCGAACCCACACCGTGACACTGTATCACGCTCCTTCGCCCGCCCCAGCCCCAGACGGGACCGCTGTGAGGAAGTTGCCTACTCACAGGATGGCGTATTCAGGCCGGAACTACGCAGCGGCTGGACTGCTCC
>NZ_JBYMTK010000036.1:0-525 GCF_057773105.1 Dietzia sp. IBK-p2-15D | reverse complement strand
CAATTGATCTACTGGGTACTCTCGACCCAGTGAAATAATTCGCGCGCGTAGTTTGGCTGGATTAGCCATACGAAGAATTGACATCATCTCTTCTTGCAGGCGGCTCCAGTCGTCTTGCGTATCCTGGCTGGTAGTTTCCAGTAATGCTTTAACTTTGCCTACAGGAACGCCATTACTTATCCAACGCTTGATCTCTTCGATGCGTTGTATGTCTTCTTCATCAAAGAGTCGGTGTCCGCCTTCACTGCGCTGTGGTTTTAACAAACCGTAGCGGCGTTGCCAGGCCCGGAGAGTGACAGGATTAATCCCGCAACGTTCAGCAACATCACCAATGCTGTAATAAGCCACAATTCCTCCTTGCGGTCATAAATCTCCGTCGCCTCTACACGACCCAATAATACTTTGTACAATATACGCTGAAATTGTACAAAGTATAAATAAGATTTCAGCTAAATTGGATGAAACATTATTTTTAATGTGGATTAAATTAAAACATAACGTATTCATTTTCACGATGATTTCCAG
>NZ_JBYMTK010000035.1:0-525 GCF_057773105.1 Dietzia sp. IBK-p2-15D | reverse complement strand
AGCAGTGGTAAGAGTTTTACCCGTCTGAGCGTTGAAGCCAGCCAGCAGGTTAACAGCTTTAACGCCTGTTTTGGTGAAGTCCAGAACTTTAGCGCCAGCCGCACCAGTACCGATAGACGCCGCCAGAGTTTCGGCAATCATGTTATTAATTGCGCGCATAATCAGGGCATCTAGTTTAACGGTCATGCTATTTTCAATGCTGGTAGTAATCATTGAAATAAATCCGTTAAGCTGTTCCGCGCTTGAGAAGGATTCTTTAACCTGAATTTCCGTAAAGCTCATAGGAATTTCAAAGGTAACTTTTGAGTTAAAGAATTTTGCTTCTACTTTCGGTTGATGGAAAACATCTTGCTTATATTCCTGCCCGTCCTGTAAATTCCAACTTTCGTTTTCCTGTGCTTCTGGCATTGCGGTAGAAATCTTTTCCAGAATGGAGCCAAATTCCCACGCATCCATGATAACGGACGGAACGCCGCCAGCATAAGCACGATTAACAAAAATTACCTTGCCGATATGGTTAACCAG
>NZ_JBYMTK010000034.1:0-526 GCF_057773105.1 Dietzia sp. IBK-p2-15D | reverse complement strand
TGTTCACCGACGATGTTGTACTGTTCCGGTTTGATCTGGAAACTGGTGTGCTTCTGCGCGATTTTTTCTACCGCTGGCAGCAGCGCAGGCAGGTTTTCAATATTGCTGGCGTAGGCGGCAATAGCGTTAAACAGGGCTTCACGTTGATCGCCATTACGCTGGTTACTCATGTTAAAAATTTCTTTGAGTTCTGGGTTATGAGTAAACATACGGTCGTAGAAATGGGCGGTTAACTTTGGTCCCGTTTCCACCAGTAAAGGGATGGTGGCTTTTACTGTAGCGATGGTTTGAGCGTCAAGCATATGGTCTTCCTTTTTTTGCATCTTAATTGATGTATCTCAAATGCATCTTATAAAAAATAGCCCTGCAATGTAAATGGTTCTTTGGTGTTTTTCAGAAAGAATGTGATGAAGTGAAAAATTTGCATCACAAACCTGAAAAGAAATCCGTTTCCGGTTGCAAGCTCTTTATTCTCCAAAGCCTTGCGTAGCCTGAAGGTAATCGTTTGCGTAAATTCCTTTGTCAA
>NZ_JBYMTK010000033.1:0-529 GCF_057773105.1 Dietzia sp. IBK-p2-15D | reverse complement strand
CGGCGAAAATGCATTCATTTATATTCCATTACAAGTTCGTTTTTTCTTTACGGATATTCATTCTATATTTCGTCAATTAGGATTTAGACAATTACAATTACAAGCAAATATGATTACTAATTATAATACAGTAATAACCAATAATGATTTATATGCCAATGAATATAACTTAACAAATTCAATAATCCACCATACTCCATTAAAATTAAATATAATTGATTATTATTTAATTAAATTAAATAATTTTAATAATATTTTTTATAATTCGGAAACTTATTTCTGTAAAATTAATAATCAATCCTATTATAATACATTTATTCCTATTAAATATATACCACCTTCCGCTGTAGATATTAATCAATTACATATTGAATTATTTAATCAAAATAATGAACTTGCCGATATTGATAATAAAGACTATTCAATTCTTATTAAAATTACTATGCTTGATTATGTTCCTAATAATACTTACATTAATCAAAAAATGTATATTCGTTAATGTTTATTTAATATCATTAATGTTAATATA
>NZ_JBYMTK010000032.1:0-534 GCF_057773105.1 Dietzia sp. IBK-p2-15D | reverse complement strand
AAGTCTATCGCAGTGACGGGCCTACCAGATCGACGTTTAAGCTCGTAACGCAGGTCAACCGTAGTCCTTACTTCGCTTAGTCATTCAAATGCGTCTGAGGCCGTTTAAAACGGTTTCAGGCGTATTCTTTTAAATAAGGAATGTATGAGTGCGTTTAAATGCTTCATGGGCCTACACGGGAAAATGGAAAGTACCGTAGTGCCGGGTATTACTTGGGTCGGTGGTGTCATAGGAGCTAAGCCGTTTCAAGAAGTCCACAAATTTTGTCCGCTGTGCAAGCGTACTTTTATTAAATTTGTGAGGGCACCTGGTCAAGGTCTCCTTCCATAGAACGAGGAAACCCATGTTTTTCAAAAAGATAAAAACCTGGTGGAAGAAATTCAAAAAGTACATCTCAAGCGATACTCTAGGAGATGCCGATTTCTATGACCCATCACCAACTGAGGATTGAAATGAGAGATCATCTAACAAACTGGACCGCCATTCAAAACTCATCGAATGACGAAGTTGCAAAACCTGCTTCCAAGCCGGGCC
>NZ_JBYMTK010000031.1:0-536 GCF_057773105.1 Dietzia sp. IBK-p2-15D | reverse complement strand
ACATCGACAAGTGCATATTAGAGGATCAGCCCGTAACGCCGGAATATCTTGGGGAACTGGTGTCCTGGGCCTATCGAAGCGATATAGCGGAAATGATCGGCTACAGGAAGCTCGAATTGATGGTACGAGGATTGATTGCAGAATCGCAGATCGGTAGGCAAAGGAGCAAGGCAAATGTCTGATTGTGGCGGTAAATGCCATGTGGAAAATACCTGTTGAACAGGTATTTATCCCTACAGACTAGTGGTTGCCATAATGTAGTAAATGGAATGATTCGCTTATTTCATGGCACAAAAGAGTTAATTATCACCTAGTTAACTATCACTTCCTTGGCGTGTGATAATTACAGTTATTAATTAACTTTACACTTTTGCCTCTATTCAAACGGCTATTATACTAACATCCGTTAGAGCCAACTAAACTTTCTCATTTTTGAGAATTGGCTTTTGGTACCAAAATGGGCGTGTTTTCGACCGCTAAAAAATGGGAAGCTGACTTCTCAACTTTTACTATTTCTCATGGCTTTTTTTTGACTC
>NZ_JBYMTK010000030.1:0-542 GCF_057773105.1 Dietzia sp. IBK-p2-15D | reverse complement strand
CAATGACCTCGCTCTTCGCTGGTTAACGCTCATACTACTCGACCACTTCGTATTCAACATCTTGATGATCAGAGACTGATCTAGGCATCATAAGCCTGGCAACAAAATAAATTAAGACACCAGGAAAGAAGCCGGTGAATATTAAGAAAATAATGGCAAAAATACGAAACAATCGTGGGTCTTGCTCGAAGTATTTAGCCAAACCAGAAACGACTCCACTTACCACTACATTCTCCTGATCTTTTTCAAGTCTTTTTTTCATAGTTATAGTATACCTTTTTCTTAAAAGCTTTTAAATCAAAGTAGTTACAAGTCTGAAGGCTCAAAAAATTACCACACATAAAGAGTTTTTCAGGCCTACAAGAAAGTTTTGAAATTGCTACAGTTGCGAGGCGTGGGAGAAAAATAACATAAGGCGTATTTAATATACGACGAATGTTATTTTATCGAACCGCAACGAGGCAAATGTAGTGATTTCAAAGCTTGTATATGACGTCCTTTCGCTCCACCACAACCTCAAAACCAGCCCGCTTAGCGTGCTG
>NZ_JBYMTK010000029.1:0-552 GCF_057773105.1 Dietzia sp. IBK-p2-15D | reverse complement strand
TCCTAATCCATCATATTCTAACCAGATATCGAATTTTGGCAAATAGAAATCACAAGATAAATTACTGTTTTCTTTAACTCGTTTTTCATATTCAAATTCAATATTATTTTGCGTTAAAAACTCTGCTATTTCTGCTTCGCTTTTAGAACGATATTTGATTTTGTTAAATTCGGTTGGAATACCAAAGAGTGTGGAATTTGATGATAAATCTATATGCCATTTTTTGTTATTTCTGTCAATCAAATGTTCTTCGAAGATGCCAAATTTCGTAGAAGTTTCTTTGTAGTTTTTAGTTTTTTTCAAATAATCTGCCATCTCCGCTTCATTCACTTTATCCCATTGAGACGTAAATTCATGCAATATTTTTAGATTTAAATTTGAAATAGCAGATACTGTTACACCAAAATAATTCGCTATTTCAGTATAAGATTTTCCATCCTGAATAAGTGATCGACATTTATTTAATTTATCATCAGTCCAAAAATTCTGTTTAATTGCAATATTAAATTTTCTTAAATAACGAGTTATTGTAGTTGCAGAAGTATTTTTTAA
>NZ_JBYMTK010000028.1:0-701 GCF_057773105.1 Dietzia sp. IBK-p2-15D | reverse complement strand
CCATGGAAGTAGAGTTTCCATTAATTGCGCAGGGGTTTTGACATCCAGCAGAATATTAATAGGAATGGAAATATCGAATCTGTCTTCCAGCATCATTAAGAGATCCATCACTTTGATCGACTCCAGGCCAAGATCGTTGACGAGATCGCTGTCGGGCTTAATTTCCACACCGTTTTTGACCAAATCCTGTAAACAGGAAAGGATGTAATCCATTACTATTTCACGATTTACCATAGAAACGTTAACACACCTTTAAACAAGACAATCAAAATAGCCCGTTGCGTAATGCGTGTTCCAGGCTAATCCCGGGAAACCAATTAATATCTTCAGAAATACGGTTATTACTTGCCGACCAGTCGGCATGGGTTAATTCACGAATTTTCGAGCGAGTCAGCATCGGTTCTTTACCCGCCAGACGGCTCAACGCGGTACTGATATCCGCAAGGCAGGTGAGTAGCGGCTGAGGAATACCGACCATCCGCACGGAACCACAGCGGACATCGGCAACAAGCTGTTGGACACGTTGCCAGTCATAGCCTCCGGCGACGCCATCGCATAATTCATAGGTTTGCGTCTGTACAGTTTCGGCGCTTAACCACTGACCCACTGCTTGCGCAAAATCGGTGACGTGAAGAAAAGAGAGCTGTGTCTCTGGCGTGCCAAGTCGTGGCAGCAGACCGCGCAGCATCCAGTCAAACAGC
>NZ_JBYMTK010000027.1:0-865 GCF_057773105.1 Dietzia sp. IBK-p2-15D | reverse complement strand
GGCCAATAGACCTCATCTAGGCTTGTGTCCAGAAGGCAATGTTCCTCTCCAGGGGCGACCGGGATCTCGGGGTTGCATTCCAGACGCACCCGGGGAGACAGGCATTCATCTCGAGTGGAAGCAAAGAAGCCCGCTCTGCTCTCGAGTCGGGACGGGTATCTCTGGGAGCTCACTGGGTGGACTCAAGGGAGTCAAGCCTCCTGAGGCGTTTGGAGAGAGGTCGCGAGATTGGTCGCTAGGCCATGCAGGAGACGAAGGCCCTCATCTCTCGATGACGGGGGAATCTCGGGGTTGTTCTCGAGCGGCGGCCCCAGTGTGCGGTTTCTCACGAGGTACGACGGCGAGGTCAGTGAGCTTCTCGTGGGGCGCCAGGGAAGTCGGGTCTCCATGCGAGTGGCGAGGGGGAGCGCGTCATTGCTCCCGAGCCATGGGAGGGGACTCTGGCCTCGAGACGTGTTGAAGAAGGTCTCTCGAGGTCTTTCCCGGGTTGAGGCAGGAAACCCTGGGTTCCCTCGACTTGTGCAGGTGACCCCAGTGGGCTTCTCATGGTGGCTCTGAGAAGCCAGGGAAACTGGAGGTGGGAGGGGCCTCTCGGGACTCCACTGGGTTTGGTGCATTGGAAGAGGGCCTCATCTCCAGTTGAGGCAGGAACCGCAGGGTACCTCTGATTTCAGACTCCGATCGCAGGGTCCCTGCAGACTGGGGCCAGGAGAGTCAGGCCTCGTCTTGGGTTGAGGCATGGAACTCCGCTTGCCTCTCGAGATGTCCCCGGGGAGAGAGGCCGCTTGTCGAGCTGTCTTTGGAACCTGGGGTTTTTTTCCGAACGATGCACGGAAAAACTGCCCCTTCGTGTTGACTTCATTCA
>NZ_JBYMTK010000026.1:0-888 GCF_057773105.1 Dietzia sp. IBK-p2-15D | reverse complement strand
GCCCGCCCCGGCGCCCCTGCCTGCGTCGGTGTCGGTGCTGGGGTGGCCGAGGAGGGCGGTGACGAGGGCGTCGGCGCGTAGTTCGTCCATGCTGCGGATGGTGTCGGTGTCGAGGGTGTCGGCGCCGTGGCGGCGGGTGGTCTCGACGCGGGTGCGGGTGTCGCGGTGGCGTTGGGCGGTGGCCCTGGTCTGCAGCAGGGTGTGGATGGCGGAGGCTTCGGTGGCGGTGAGGTGGGCGGTGAGGTCGGCCATGCCGTCTGGGCCGCGGCGCAGGGTGACGCGGCGTTCGCGGACCGCGGCGGTGCGGCGCAGGCGTACGCCGTCGGGGTCGTGGGCGGCGATGATGCGGTCGGTGTGGGACAGGATCGCGTCGCGTCCGGGGCGCCTGCCGGCGGCGAGGGCGGCCAGGAGCCAGTCGATGACCTCGCGGTGGACGGCGTCGCGGTGCAGGGAGTCCACGGTGCGCATGTGGCGTGCGAGCAGGGTGGCGGTGGCTTCGTCGAGGTGGCCGGTGTCCATGGCCTCGACGAGACAGGGGAACTTGGTGACCAGGGTGATGGCCAGGGTGAGCAGGCTGCGGGCGCGGTTGTGGTGCACGCCGTAGGCGGCGACGATCTCACTTGTGGCGATGGTCAGTGGGTCGATGACGGCGTGTTCGGGGCGTTGGTCCAGGCCGGGGCCGTAGCCGGCGGCGATGTCGCGTAGTTCCTGTTCTTCGCGGCAGGTGGCCCACAGGTCGTGGCAGGCGCGCAGCCGGGCGGCGGCCGCGCGATTCTCGGCGTGCAGTGCCGCCAGGGCTGCGGAGCTGGCGGCGGTGACGGCGGGACTGCCGGCCACCGCTCCGGCATCATCCCCGGTGGTCGTCTCCCGCATGTGCACCCCCTCGGG
>NZ_JBYMTK010000025.1:0-964 GCF_057773105.1 Dietzia sp. IBK-p2-15D | reverse complement strand
CGAGGCCATCCGCGACGGCTGGTTCGCCACCGGTGACCTCGGTTCGCTCGACCAGGACGGCTACCTGACGATCACCGGTCGCGCCAAGGAGATCATCGTCACCGCCGGCGGCAAGAACGTCTCGCCGTCGCAGATCGAGGACCTGCTCTCGTCCGATCCGCTGATCAGCCAGGCCGTCGTCGTGGGCGACAACCGCAACTACATCGCGGCGCTGGTCACCATCGACCAGGAGACCTTCCCGGCGTGGCGTGACAAGCACGGCAAGACCGGCGAGGTGGAGGACCTGCTCCGGGACGGCGACCTGGTGGGCGCGATCCAGGACGCCGTGGACCGGGCCAACAAGTCGGTCTCCCGCGCGGAGTCCATCCGTAAGTTCAAGATCCTCGCGGCCGAGTTCACGGTGGAGAGCGGCGAGCTCACCCCGACGCTCAAGCTCAAGCGCAACATCGTGCACGACCGCTTCGGCAGCGAGATCGAGTCGCTGTACACCGACGCCTGATCCACCGACCGTGCGAGCGCCCGGGCCCGGACGGGGTCCGGGCGCTCTCGCATCCGCCCGATCAGGCGTACATGCCCTCGATCTGCCCGGCGTAGTGCTCCGCGATGACGTGCCGCTTGACCTTGAGGGTCGCGGTCAGCTCGCCCGAGTCCTCGGTGAAGTCGCGGGGCAGTACGACGAACTTCTTGACGCCCTCGGCGTGCGAGACCTGCCGATTGGCATCGTCCACGGCGACCTGGATCGCGGCGCGCAGCTCGGGGTCGGTGACCAGGTCCTCGGCCGGTCGGCCGCTGTGATCGTTCTCCGCCGCCCAGTTCTCGAGCTCGACCTCGTCCACGGTGATCAGCGCGGAGACGAACTTACGGGCCTCACCGATGAGGACCGCGTGACCGACGAGTCGATGCGCCCGGATCGCGTCCTCGATCTGCCCCGGCGAGACGTTCTTGCCGCCGGCGGTGACGATGA
>NZ_JBYMTK010000024.1:0-981 GCF_057773105.1 Dietzia sp. IBK-p2-15D | reverse complement strand
TTCCGACTTCTGGGCGCTGCGCGCGGTGGATGAGCCGTTGGAGTCGTTGGACGCGTCAGCGCTCAGCGAGGTGGCCCGGTCGGTGACGCTGGCGCAGAACCTCGCCGCGGCGACCCGGCTGCACGCCGCGTACCTGCTCGTGGAGAGCTTCCGCCGCCTGGACGAGGCCACCCACGGCGACACGCAAGACGACACCCGCCCCGCCCACGCCCGCCTGGATCCGGCCGGCCGGGCCCGCGACCACCTGGCCGCGGCCATGTCACTGACCTGCTGGCACGCCGGCCACCTGGTCACCGCCGCCATCCAGGCCCACACCCGGCTCCCGCTACTGCGGGGCGCCCTCGAACGCGGCCTACTGCCCGAGCAACTCGCCATCGACGCCGCCTGCCGCCTGGCCGGCGTGCCCGACGAGGTCGTCGGCGCCGTCGAGTCCGATGTCATCGGCCGCCTCACCCGGGCCCTTGCCGGCGGCCACCGGCCCAGCCGCTCCGCACTGGACACCTCCGTCGACAACGCGGTCGCACGCCACGCCCCACAAGCCGCCCAGGACGCCGCAGACGCCGCCGCCGAAGAACGGACCGTGCGGTTCCGCCCCGGACGCAACGGCATGACCTCCATGTGGGCCAACCTGCCCTCCGGCGACGCCGAGAAGCTGCGCCGCCGCATCGAGGCCGCCGCCCGTGCCGCCGCAGACCTGTGCCATCCCCGCAGCCGCAACCAACTCCGCGCCGACGCCCTCATCGCCCTGGGCGACCCCAACACCACCGACATCGCCGACCCCGCACACCACCCCGAGGACACCGCGAACACCGTCGACGGCGACCGCGGACACCTGCCCCCGCTGGGCGCCTCGTGGGGCACCGACAAGCCCGTCCGCATCTCGGTCATCAACACCATCGCCCAAGGACTGCCCAACCAGGTCCAGTTCGTCAACGGCGCCTACGCCAGCTTCGACTGGCTGTGCGAGGAGATCCTCTCCGG
>NZ_JBYMTK010000023.1:0-1126 GCF_057773105.1 Dietzia sp. IBK-p2-15D | reverse complement strand
TCGTTTGCCAGGTTGATCGTGACGGTGGTGTTCGGGGTGGGGATCTGGGGTCGTTTGCGGTAGCGGCCCGCGTGCTGGCGGTAGTGCTCATCGAGCCTGGTCTGCCGGGCGCGGGCCGTGTCGACCCAGGTGCCGTCGTGCACGGACGCCGGGGTGTAGCCGGCCAGTCCGCCGTGATGGTGTCGATGGTTGTAGTACTCAACCCATTCGGCGATCCACTCGGTGGCATGATCGAGGTCACGGAAGGCCCGCGGGTAGGCGTGCGCGCTCTTGACCGTGGCGAACCACGATTCGATGTAGGCGTTGTCGTTACTGACCCCGGGCCGGATGTACGAGCAGGTCACGCTTCTGTTCTCGAGTTCGCCGCGTACGTGCTTGGAGGTCATGGCCGAGCCGTTGTCGGAGTGAACGATTTCGACCTTGCCGCCTGAGGCATCGACGATGGTGGTCAGAAGTTCAGCGGCGACGTAGCGGTCTTCGCGGGTCTGGATCGTCCATCCGACGATCTTGCGGGAGTACAGGTCGATTACCGAGTACAGCGCGAAGCTCTGTCTGGTTGTGCGTCCGGGCAGGAACGAGATGTCCCAACACAACACCTGATCGGGCCGGCGGGCCTGCAGTGTGGGGCTATCCCGGGGCGCGTTGGGTCGTCGTCGTCGTCGACGGACAGGGGTGGTGCGCACCTTGGCGGCCACCCGCTGAAAGGTCGCCTGACTGGCCAGCACCGGTCCGGTATCGATGTGCTCGTACCAGGCCTGCCGCACACTACGCCCCTTCGCCAGCGAGGCGTTGACCGTATCGGCGACCTGCGCTGATTCTGCCTCAGTCAACGCATGGGGCTGCTTGCGATCGGCGTGGGCGATCGGCTCCGCCACCCGGGGTCGGGGCTTGCGCCGAACATGAAACGAGCCCCGGGACAGGCCGATCATTGCCAGCGCCGACCGCTGACTTCGGCCTGCCGCCTTGAGTTCCTCCAGCAGGGCGTTCTCGGCGGCGATCAGCTCCTCGTGCTCTCGCCGCTGCTGCTCGGTCCAGTCGGGTCCTCCCCGTCGTCGGCCACGCCAAGTGAGTGCATGACCGATATAGCTTTTCCCAGCGCATCAACGACCTTGCGCTCGGAATCCAA
>NZ_JBYMTK010000022.1:0-3757 GCF_057773105.1 Dietzia sp. IBK-p2-15D | reverse complement strand
ACAGGGATGTGAAAGGGTCGCAACCAAACAAAAAATTTGGCACTATCACAAACAAAACACACTGTTGAGTTCTCAAACAACACCCACACACCACTCCCCAGTCATCCGAAGACAACCAGCTCGCGGGGTAGTCACTGCAATCCGCCACCCGCTCGGGGCAACTTCTCCAGCGTAGGTGACCCGCCCGCCCCAGTCAAACCAGGAGAACCGGACACCCGCATTTTCTACCCCCCGAACCAGGCCCTCGCCTCTCGGCTCCGGCCCGCTCCCTGGCGGCTCCGATAAAGTTACACGGGAGTGTCCACGAAACCAAATCCGGCCTGTTTTCGCTGGTAGATACCCATTTTGTCGAATCAAGACGCCTTGGCCTGTCGAGGGCACAGGTGGAGCGGCGCCACCACCACCCTTGCGGGCTCCCGGCTGAGACCTTCCGAGTCTTCCGCCTGGACCATCGGCGTGTCGTCTGCCCGCTCGGCCCCACGACCTACGCCCGACCGGGCGTCGGCCGCGGTTCGTCGAGAACCCAGTGCGGCTCGGGGGGTGTGGCCCGTTCGGTGGAACAGTCGATGCTGGGCTCTCCCCCGAGCCTTCACCGGGTCTCCCCGCCTGGGGCTGGCGAACTCCGGTCGGAACCGCATCGCGAGGCGAACACACCAGGCGAGAACACCACGCCGGTCCCCGCTCCCTAGGGCGTGCCCGAGTCGTGAGTGGGTGTTGTTCGACCAGTCCGACCCCGCGATCGGGACGGGGGTGTCAACGGCGGGTGGGTATTGCCACCTACGTGACGGCCGGAATCGGACCCCTCCGGTTGCGTGGCTGAGCGGTCAAGAGCCCTCGACATGTCCCGCCTCGGTGGGGGTGTCCGCCTCGTGTGCGGATCTCGGCGTGGTGGATGAGGTGGCCCGTCATCTCGACGACGACGACGACGATGGCCTGGGCGACGATCTGGCCCGCGCCAGACCGGTGTGTTCTGGGTGCCCAGGATCAAACGTCACTCGTGGCGGTGAGCCTCGAACCGGCAGAACAGTCTCGCGGCACCGAAGTCGGCCGTGTACCGCCGGCCTCGTCGATGCGGAGTGGCTTTCAGCGCCTCGGCTCACGTAGCCCGGGTTCTGGGTGCTTCTCGGCATGCGCGGTCTGGAGCTCGGCCGGCCATCCGACCGCGGGGTCGAATTGCACGGCGTAGCCACCGGCAATCGCCCTGTATCCGAGCGCGACAGCCAGCCGGGTTCTGCCAGCCCGAGGCCCGAGGCGCCCGACGCCGGCGGCCTCGGCGAGGTACGTGCTCGCCGTCGGATGCTCTAGCACCTCCCTGAGCAAGGTGAGTTGATGGCCGACGTTGAGGTCCCCGAGCATCGTGATTCGCGGAACGTGCGCCGCGCGACTGCGAAGCCGGATGCCGGATGCCGGATGCCGGGAACCTTCACGGCCGTCGACCCGGCGTCCCAGGACTGTGGCCGGGTATTCCCCGAAGGTCGAGCCCCGGCCGCGGGCGGTGTCGGCGAGCTCGCTGAACCAGCGGAGATGGTCGGGGGTCTTGAGCTCCCCGGCGGCATGGGCGACCTCGGGCGGGTCAGCCAACGAGATCTGGGGCTCCTCCGACACCGGCCCGCTTCCAGGAAGTCACGGCACTCGTGCATTCCCCGACAGCGGATGTCAGCCTCCTAGGCTGTGGCCCCGCAACCGACCCTGTTTGACATGCGAGAGCTCCTCGCCCGTGGGACCGCCGTCTCGCTCGAAGCGGAGCTTGTGCTCTGACCCCGACTCCCCCGCGTCGTCGACCCGGTACCGCGTGATCGATGATCCGCGCGCCAATCTGGACGCTAGCGTCGACCGTACTCGTCTCTTTCGTGCCGGCCCTGACCATGCGCGACGCGAACACGCTGATGGATCGCGGCCGACACTACTTCGACTGTTGCCACGTTCGGACTCTGAACGCCTCCGGGATTGCCGCCCTCCTCATCGACCAACCGGATAACGCCGTGGAGGTGGTTTGTCTACGGTTCCCCACGGCGCCTCTTCGTGATTGCAGACCCCCGTGCCGTCCAGCCGCTCGCGTGTCGGGCGACGCGCGAGCCGGTTGCGACACCGACGAGATCTCTGTCGACTCGGACATCGGCGTACTCGCCCGGGTGGCCGCATCCGACGACTCCTGGGAGGCCCGACTCGGGAGCCCGCGGTGATCGGTCAGCGCACTCCCCACGAGGTTCATCATTGGGACCGCGATGGCCCCACCATTCTCGGCGGTGATGGCTGGACCGCGAGATGTTCGGCATCGCGACCGGCAATTGGGCATGTCGTGATCATCGGCCACGTCGCGATCATTCATGGCCCCCCAGCCGCTGAGGCCTTCACTCGAACACGATCCGCGGTCATCGGAACCCGGGTCAACCGTCTCGTCGGCCCGGTGCCCTCAGCACCCGAGTGGAACCGCTAGCGGACAATGCCTGGGCCGACGAGCCGGTGTGCCCCGCCGGCATTGCTGCGTCCACGGCCGGGTGCCAACCGGCAGAGTGCGCGCATGCCCTCGCCGCGGCCCTCGAGCCGGGCCGAGATTCAGCCGAGCCAGCCAGCGTGAGAAGCGCCCTCGAGCCCGGCGCTTTGACCGTCCGCGGTGCTGGACTGTAACCCGGCGGCAGCCTTCGTCCGAACCTGCAACGACGGCCCGACACCAACCTCGGGGGGTTCAGAGGACTGCCTTTCGGCTCTGCCCATGAGCCCCTTTCCGCACCGCGTCACCCACCATGCCGGAGAGGACGGGATCTAAACCGAGCGCCCGCACAATTTTTGGCCGGTCGTGGCCGCCGAGTGGACCAGAGCAGCTACAGAGCCGCACGTTGAGCGTTAGGCTCTCGCCGCCTCTATCGAAGATGACCTGGTCACACCCGGTCACCCCCTGCGGTGATTTTCTACCCCCGGGCGGGGACGACACGATCGCGCTGCCGCCCGAGACCGGCTACACGGGCGCCCTCACACTCGTGGAGAAGGCGGCTGTTCGAGGTGGGTAGTGAACCGAGGACGGACGGCGACAAGATCAGCCCCGACGGCGTGTTCATCCACGATCAGGGCGCCAGCGCTCCCGTCTGACCCTGGGCCGAACAGGGAGCTCGAGCGCTGCACCCGTCCACGGACTTCCCTGCTCGACCCATCTCCGGCGGGCCGAATGAGACAGGAATGCCGGTGACCCCCGCGCAGACCTCATCGCGTGCGAACTCCGAGTCCCAGATTCTCCAGCTTCATGGCTATCCGGGCGGGGCTCGCCGATCTGGGCGCACGAGGTGAGTGTCGTCAGAGTCTTCTGGCTCGGTCAGGTGACGACTTCGACCGATAGTCACCGTCTTCAACGACGATCCCGTGCCCACAGTGACGGCCACCTCCAACGACGACGCAAGGTATCCCGGGCCATCCCTGCGTGGAAAGACTACCGACGGGCGGATCGTCGCCAGCTGAAGAGGAGAACAAGCACGAGCTGCCCGGCCTAGGTGGGAATCAAGCACGCGTCGTCGTCAAAAACCCCGATAGTGGAGGAACCCTCGAGGATGGACACGAAACTTCCGTTGGTGAGGATGCACGCTCTTCGACCGCCCAGCCCGCTAGAGACGCACGTGCCCATCCGCCTATAGGCGAACCCGGTGAATGTTCCGGGGACGTCGGATGAGTATCCGAATTGGCGGGTGCCGTTGTCGGGTCCTGGTGGTGAGGTGGTGGGTGTGGAGCAGTTGCGGGGTTCGTTGTTGGCGCGTCGGGTGATGGGTGC
>NZ_JBYMTK010000021.1:0-4235 GCF_057773105.1 Dietzia sp. IBK-p2-15D | reverse complement strand
CCCTCGAGTACGCCGCGGCCGGCTGGCCGGTGTTCCCCCTACAGCCCCGATCCAAGGCGCCGCTCGCAGGATCTCGCGGCAAAGACGACGCCACGGTCGACCCCGCCCGCATCCGGCGCATGTTCGCCGGCCGCACCGACTACAACGTCGGGTTGCGCCCGGTGCCCGGTGTCATCGTCATCGACGTCGACCCCCGCCACGGGGGCACTCTCGACGCGCTGGGGCCGCTGACTGACACCTGGGCCGCACGCACCGGTGGCGGTGGCTGGCACCTGGTGTACCGCTACCAAGGCCCCACGGTGGGCAAGGTTCGCGGCGCTGACGGGATCGACGTAAAGACCGATTCCGGGTACATCGTCGCCGCCCCGAGCGTTCACCCCGACGGTGGCCGATACGAGTGGATCAACGACCACCCCGTCACCCCGCTACCGGCTCACCTGCATGCGCGGGTACGCCGAGACCCACCCCGACCCCGCAGGGGCAAGGCAGGCACGGTGCCCGGTGGACTCATCGCCACGGTTGCCGAGGCCACCCCCGGCAACCGCAACAACATGCTGTTCTGGGCCGCCTGCCGGGCCGCCGAGGAAAACGCCCCCGATGCCGTGTGGGACGACCTACGCGCATCGGCGTTGCTGGCCGGACTCGACGACCGGGAGATCGACCGCACCATCGCATCCGCGCTGGGCAGGACGGGGGCCGGCGCATGATCCCCAACGCACCCGCCACCACCGACACCCAACCCCTCGACGATGCCCACATGGCCCAGAGGATCGCCGACGACGCCCTCGCCGGCCGCTACCTGTGGGCCGCTGGTCTGGGCTGGCAAAAATATGATGGGCGGCGGTGGGAGCGTGCATCCGATGCTTCCGTCGGCGAGACCGTGCGTAAAGCGGTGATCGACTTCCACGCGGGCGAGGCGCACGCCGGCGCCGACGTAGACCGCCTACGCAAAATCTCGTCACTGTTCTCCGCGAACCGGATACGCGCCATCGTCACGTTGGCCCGCGGGATATGCGAGGTCGACGCCGACCAGTTCGACCAACACCCCGACCTGCTCAACGTCGGAAACGGGGTCGTGGACCTGCGCACCGGAGAGCTGGGGCCGCATGATCCCGGCCTACTGTTCACCCGCGTCACCCCGATCAAGTACCGACACGATGCCCGGCACCCCGACTGGGACACCGCCCTCGAGGCACTACCCGCCGAGGATGCCGCGTGGATGCACCAGCGGATCGGGCAGGCCGCCACCGGGCATCCCACCCCCGACGACGTGCTGCCGGTCTTGCAGGGCGGCGGGGCGAACGGCAAGTCGACCTATCTCGCGTCGATCATGCGGGCACTTGGCGACTACGCCGTCGCCGTACCCGAGCGCGTCCTGTTGGCTGATCCCCGCGACCACCCCACGGAACTCATGCAGCTGCGAGGCGCACGCCTGGCCGTGATCGAGGAAACCCCCGAGGCGCGGCACCTGTCCGTGAAGAGGCTCAAGGACACGTTGGGGACCGATCCGATGTCCGCTCGCTACATCGCCAAGGACACCGTGAGCTGGCACCCCACGCACTCGCTGGTGCTCGCATCGAACTACGTCCCGAGGATCGACGAGGTTGATCACGGTACGTGGCGGCGCCTGGCCCTGGTCCGGTTCCAGATCACCTACAGGGCGCCCGGTAAACCGCTTCTGGGGTCCTGGGACCGGCACGGGGACCCAACCCTTCGGGACCGACTCAAGAGCGGGCGAGAGGGGCAACTAGAGGCCATTCTGGGCTGGATCGTCGCCGGTGCTCGCCGCTGGTACGAGGCGGGGCAGATCCTCCCGCCGGCACCGGACCGGATCGCCGCCGACACCCGCCGGTGGCGCACCGACTCCGACCTCATCCTCGGATTCCTCGACGACCACCTCGTCATCGACCGGGACCACCACGTCCTATCCAAAGACCTGTTCGGCACCTTCACCGAATGGCTCACCGCCCGCGGGCACAAATCGTGGTCCGACCAGACGTTCGCCGCCCGGTTCGGTCACCACGACGAGATCGCCCAATCGGGCATCGAGTACCGGCGCACCTACTCATCCGAGACTGGACTATCCCGCCCACCGGGCGACCTCGGATCGACCACGCCGGCGCGCTACCGGGCGTGGCACGGGGTGAGATTCCGCTCGAGCACCGACGACGCCCAAGAGCAAGAAAAGGCCGCCAAAACCGCAGGTGGGACAAGGGGGACAGGGTACCCCGGCGATTCTCACGAGAGTCAGAGTGTTTCAACCTCCGAACCACCCCGTCCCCCTCGTCCCGAAGGCGCCCGCCCCGCGTGCTCGGAGTGCGGAAATCCGATCTATCGCGGCGGCGCAACCATCTGCGCGGCCTGCTCGAGCGACGGACCGGAGACGTTGTGAACCCACTAACCAAGATGCTCGCCGACATTGTCGACTACCGCCTCGAGGGCGCCGCCTGTACGGGAGAGCACGACCTGTTCGATCCGAAGGGCGAGAAGGAACCCGCAGACCTCTACGCCTTGCGCAACGAGTACGCCAAAGCGATCTGCGGTGTCTGCCCGGTCCTCGAGCGGTGCCACGAAACCGCCATGAACATGCGGGCATCCGACCGCACCGGCACCTGGGCCGGAATGACGTTCGACCACCGCGGCCGACGGGTCCGCATCCACCAGAAGGGAACCGCCCAGTGAACGACTACAAGCTCAGGCTCATTGCCATGTACCGGGCACCGGTCCGCAACGGGGACACCTGGCCGACCCACAAGGCCCGCGACCGACGCCGCCGCCGACGCAAGGGGAAGAAATGATGACCGGCCACATCACCCGCGTGAGGATCGCCCCCCGGTTCGCCGACCTCAACGTCGAACCCACCAGCAAGGGCGCCCGCCTGTCCGTCGGCAACGTGCATGTCCACCTGTCACCGAGGGACGCCCGCCGGCTCGCCGACGCCCTCGTCGACACCGTCGAGAAGGGAACCGAATGACCGACGAGCACGACATCAACGACTTGCGCCGGCTCATCGCCGACCGGGCCGACCGCCGAACCCGGCCACCGGCCACCGACCGGGTCGACCTCTCAACCGGCTGGGAACTCGCCGGGCACACCGAGGTGACCGTCACCGAACTCGACGCCAACGGCGTCACCACCACCACCGAAACCCTCGCCGTTAGCCCGCTGCTACTCGGCATCGAACCCCCAGAAGGGAACCACCATGAGTGAGACCACCGACCCCACCCTCGAGGCCCCCGACACTGTCCTCGAGGACCAGGCGCCCGACGTGGACCAGCACGACGACGAGCCCGGCAACCGCAACCGCGAGGCCGCAAAATTCAGGCACAGGGCGAAGGAAGCTGAGGCGGCACGCGACCAAGCGACCGCCCGCGCCGACGAGCTCGCCGCCCACGTCACCGACCTACGGCGGGCACTCGTCGAAAGCGAGGTCTCACGGTTCGGCATCAAGTCGGATGCGTTCTGGGCCGCGGAACCGGACCTCGACACCCTCGTCGACGACACCGGCCGGCTCGACCTCGACGCCGTCACCGAGGCTGTCCGCGCCACCCGCGACCGGTTCGGCATCAAACCGCAGGGATACAGGCGGGGCGGGCGAGCATCCGGCGCCACCGCAACCGGGGACACCGTCACAGCCTCATGGTCCGACGTGATCCGCCCCGGCAGAGGGTAGAATCAACGGTGACGGCCCACCACCCAGCGGGCAGCGCGGGCCGTCACCGCAGCCCCAGGAGGGCAACCAAGGGACCGGCAGGACCGGACCAGGGAAACCCATTCACGCACTCCTGGAAGGCACAGCCTCATGGCTCTTTACACCAGCACTTCCGACGTCGGCGGCATCCTGCCCGAGCAGTACGGGCCGCTCATCGTCGAACCCGTCACCCGCGCCGCGCTCGCGTTCAACCCCACCGTCGCCGCCACCGTCCGCACCACCGGAACCAACTTTCACGTCCCGGTCGTCACCGAGGACGCCGGCGCCGCGTGGGTCTCCGAGGGCGCCGAGATCACCCCGGACGATCCCAGCATCGACGAGATCATCGTCACCCCGGCCAAGGTCGCCGGCCTGACCATCCTGTCGCGTGAGCTTGCCGAGGACTCGAGCCCCGCCGCCGCCCAGATCGTTGGCGAGGGACTGGCCCGCAGCATGGCCCGCAAGGTTGACGATGCGTTCTTCGGCAGCCTCGCCAGCCCCGCCCCCGCCGGACTCGGCAGCCTCACCGCAACCGCCACCGCGA
>NZ_JBYMTK010000020.1:0-5192 GCF_057773105.1 Dietzia sp. IBK-p2-15D | reverse complement strand
GGTGTGTGGGTGTTGTTTGAGAACTCAACAGTGTGTTTTGTTTGTGATAGTGCCAAATTTTTTGTTTGGTTGCGACCCTTTCACATCCCTGTCGTGGGGGTCGCGTTTTTGTTTGAACAGCCAGTTTTTGGTTTGTTTTTGCTTGGATTGTGCTTTTCGTAGTGCTGAGAAGCTTTTATGGAGAGTTTGATCCTGGCTCAGGACGAACGCTGGCGGCGTGCTTAACACATGCAAGTCGAACGGTAAGGCCCCTTCGGGGGTACACGAGTGGCGAACGGGTGAGTAACACGTGGGTAATCTGCCCTGCACTTCGGGATAAGCCTGGGAAACTGGGTCTAATACCGGATATGAACTCCTGCCGCATGGTGGGGGTTGGAAAGTTTTTCGGTGCAGGATGAGCCCGCGGCCTATCAGCTTGTTGGTGGGGTAATGGCCTACCAAGGCGACGACGGGTAGCCGGCCTGAGAGGGTGATCGGCCACACTGGGACTGAGACACGGCCCAGACTCCTACGGGAGGCAGCAGTGGGGAATATTGCACAATGGGCGAAAGCCTGATGCAGCGACGCCGCGTGGGGGATGACGGTCTTCGGATTGTAAACCCCTTTCAGTAGGGACGAAGCGCAAGTGACGGTACCTGCAGAAGAAGCACCGGCTAACTACGTGCCAGCAGCCGCGGTAATACGTAGGGTGCGAGCGTTGTCCGGAATTACTGGGCGTAAAGAGCTCGTAGGCGGTTTGTCACGTCGTCTGTGAAATCCCTCGGCTTAACCGGGGGCGTGCAGGCGATACGGGCAGACTTGAGTACTACAGGGGAGACTGGAATTCCTGGTGTAGCGGTGAAATGCGCAGATATCAGGAGGAACACCGGTGGCGAAGGCGGGTCTCTGGGTAGTAACTGACGCTGAGGAGCGAAAGCATGGGTAGCGAACAGGATTAGATACCCTGGTAGTCCATGCCGTAAACGGTGGGCGCTAGGTGTGGGGTCCTTCCACGGACTCCGTGCCGTAGCTAACGCATTAAGCGCCCCGCCTGGGGAGTACGGCCGCAAGGCTAAAACTCAAAGGAATTGACGGGGGCCCGCACAAGCGGCGGAGCATGTGGATTAATTCGATGCAACGCGAAGAACCTTACCTAGGCTTGACATATACAGGACGACGGCAGAGATGTCGTTTCCCTTGTGGCTTGTATACAGGTGGTGCATGGTTGTCGTCAGCTCGTGTCGTGAGATGTTGGGTTAAGTCCCGCAACGAGCGCAACCCCTGTCTCATGTTGCCAGCACGTAATGGTGGGGACTCGTGAGAGACTGCCGGGGTCAACTCGGAGGAAGGTGGGGATGACGTCAAATCATCATGCCCCTTATGTCTAGGGCTTCACACATGCTACAATGGCTAGTACAGAGGGCTGCGATACCGCGAGGTGGAGCGAATCCCTTAAAGCTGGTCTCAGTTCGGATTGGGGTCTGCAACTCGACCCCATGAAGTCGGAGTCGCTAGTAATCGCAGATCAGCAACGCTGCGGTGAATACGTTCCCGGGCCTTGTACACACCGCCCGTCACGTCATGAAAGTCGGTAACACCCGAAGCCGGTGGCCTAACCCTTGTGGAGGGAGCCGTCGAAGGTGGGATCGGCGATTGGGACGAAGTCGTAACAAGGTAGCCGTACCGGAAGGTGCGGCTGGATCACCTCCTTTCTAAGGAGCACTCACCACGCTTTGGTGTGGTCAGAGTTTGCGCAGGGTTCGCGTCCGAATGTGGCGCGCTCTGTGGCTCATTGGGTGGAACACTATCGCGTAGGACTCGCCGTGATCGGCGGTATCAGATTGCAGGATCTGGTGCCGGCGTTAGCGTGGTCCGGACGAAACACACTGTTGGGTGTCTGAAACAACACCATCGAGCCTTCGGGTTTGGTTGTTTCTGATGGCACTGATTCCCGAGACATCTGATGCGCCATACGTGGCCGGGGTGTGGGTGGGGTTGGTGTGTGTTGTTTGAGAACTGCACAGTGGACGCGAGCATCTTTAATTGTTTGTGAATGTAAGTGTGTAAGAGCACACGGTGGATGCCTTGGCACCAAGAGCCGATGAAGGACGTAGTAGGCTGCGATAAGCCTCGGGGAGCTGCCAAACGAGCTGTGATCCGAGGGTGTCCGAATGGGGAAACCCAGCACGCGTGATGGCGTGTTACCCGCATCTGAATACATAGGGTGTGTGGAGGGAACGCGGGGAAGTGAAACATCTCAGTACCCGCAGGAAGAGAAAACAATAGTGATTCCGTCAGTAGCGGCGAGCGAACGCGGATCAGGCTAAACCGCATGCGTGTGATACCCGGCAGGGGTTGCGTGTGTGGTGTTGTGGGGCATGATGTCCCGGTTCTGCCGGACCGGGCGCTGATTGATCGCGGGTTAGGGGAACGACTTGGAAGGGTCGGCCGGAGAGGGTGAGAGTCCCGTACCTGAAAACCTTGCGGCGGGGCGATTTGTGTTCCCAAGTAGCAGCGGGCCCGTGAAATCTGCTGTGAATCTGCCGGGACCACCCGGTAAGCCTAAATACTTCTTGGTGACCGATAGCGGATTAGTACCGTGAGGGAATGGTGAAAAGTACCCCGGGAGGGGAGTGAAATAGTACCTGAAACCGTGTGCTTACAATCCGTCAGAGGCTTTAGGGCTGATGGCGTGCCTTTTGAAGAATGAGCCTGCGAGTTAGTGGTATGTCGCGAGGTTAACCCGTGTGGGGAAGCCGTAGCGAAAGCGAGTCCTAATAGGGCGACCCAGTGGCATGCTCTAGACCCGAAGCGGAGTGATCTACCCATGGCCAGTGTGAAGCGACGGTAAGACGTCGTGGAGGCGCGAACCCACTTAGGTTGAAAACTGAGGGGATGAGTTGTGGGTAGGGGTGAAAGGCCAATCAAACTCCGTGATAGCTGGTTCTCCCCGAAATGCATTTAGGTGCAGCGTCGCATGTTTCACCTCGGAGGTAGAGCTACTGGATGGCCGATGGGCCCTACAAGGTTACTGACGTCAGCCAAACTCCGAATGCCGAGGTGTGAGAGTGCGGCAGTGAGACTGTGGGGGATAAGCTTCATAGTCGAGAGGGAAACAGCCCAGATCGCCGGCTAAGGCCCCTAAGCGTGTACTAAGTGGAAAAGGATGTGGGATCGCTGAGACAGCCAGGAGGTTGGCTTAGAAGCAGCCACCCTTGAAAGAGTGCGTAATAGCTCACTGGTCAAGTGGTCCTGCGCCGACAATTTAGCGGGGCTCAAGTACACCGCCGAAGCCGCGGCATTCATACAATAACCTCCTCCGGGCAGGTGTATGGATGGGTAGGGGAGCGTCGTGTGGCCATAGAAGCGCCGGAGTGATCCAGGCGTGGAGGCCACACGAGTGAGAATGCAGGCATGAGTAGCGAATGACGAGTGAGAAACTCGTCCGCCGAATGATCAAGGGTTCCTGGGTCAAGCTAATCTGCCCAGGGTGAGTCGGGACCTAAGGCGAGGCCGACAGGCGTAGTCGATGGACAACGGGTTGATATTCCCGTACCCGTGTATGCGCGCCCATGGTGAATCAGTGATACTAACCGCCCTGAACGTCCTAGAGCATCCTTCGGGATGACGTGGACCGGATGCGCGGGACCTGAACTGGTAGTAGCCAAGCGATGGGGTGACGCAGGAAGGTAGCTGGGCCAGTCAGTGGTTGTACTGGTGTAAGAGTGTAGGCCGTGACATAGGCAAATCCGTGTCACATCAAGGCTGAGACTTGATGCATACCCGTTGTGGGGAATTCAGTGATCCTATGCTGCCGAGAAAAGCCTCTAGTGAGTTCATACACGGCCCGTACCCCAAACCGACACAGGTGATCAGGTAGAGAATACCAAGGCGATCGAGAGAACTGTGGTTAAGGAACTCGGCAAAATGCCCCCGTAACTTCGGGAGAAGGGGGACCACGCCCGGTGACGATCCTTGCGATCTGAGCTGGGGGTGGTCGCAGAGACCAGAGAGAAGCGACTGTTTACTAAAAACACAGGTCCGTGCGAAGACGTAAGTCGATGTATACGGACTGACGCCTGCCCGGTGCTGGAAGGTTAAGAGGACCGGTTAGCCGCAAGGCGAAGCTGAGAATTTAAGCCCCAGTAAACGGCGGTGGTAACTATAACCATCCTAAGGTAGCGAAATTCCTTGTCGGGTAAGTTCCGACCTGCACGAATGGCGTAACGACTTCTCTGCTGTCTCGACCACAGACTCGGCGAAATTGCACTACGAGTAAAGATGCTCGTTACGCGCGGCAGGACGAAAAGACCCCGGGACCTTTACTATAGCTTGGTATTGGCGTTCGATTCGGTTTGTGTAGGATAGGTGGGAGACTGTGAAGCATGCACGCCAGTGTGTGTGGAGTCGTTGTTGAAATACCACTCTGATCGTATTGGACGTCTAACCTCGGCCCATGATCTGGGTTAGGGACAGTGCCTGGTGGGTAGTTTAACTGGGGCGGTTGCCTCCTAAAGAGTAACGGAGGCGCCCAAAGGTTCCCTCAGCCTGGATGGCAATCAGGTGTTGAGTGCAAGTGCACAAGGGAGCTTGACTGTGAGACTGACACGTCGAGCAGGGACGAAAGTCGGGACTAGTGATCCGGCACCGGCAAGTGGAAGCGGTGTCGCTCAACGGATAAAAGGTACCCCGGGGATAACAGGCTGATCTTCCCCAAGAGTCCATATCGACGGGATGGTTTGGCACCTCGATGTCGGCTCGTCGCATCCTGGGGCTGGAGTAGGTCCCAAGGGTTGGGCTGTTCGCCCATTAAAGCGGCACGCGAGCTGGGTTTAGAACGTCGTGAGACAGTTCGGTCTCTATCCGCCGCGCGCGTAAGAAACTTGAGGAAGGCTGTCCCTAGTACGAGAGGACCGGGACGGACGAACCTCTGGTGTGCCAGTTGTTCCACCAGGAGCATCGCTGGTTAGCTACGTTCGGAAGGGATAACCGCTGAAAGCATCTAAGCGGGAAGCCTGTTCCAAGATGAGGTTTCTCACCACCTTCGCGTGGTTAAGGCCCCCCACAGACCATGGGGTTGATAGGCCGGAACTGGAAGCGCAGCAATGCGTGCAGGTGACCGGTACTAATCGGCCGAGGGCTTACACACAAACAGCCCCTAAAGAATCGCAACGCGTCCACTGTGCAGTATCTGAAACAACACACCCACGCAA
>NZ_JBYMTK010000019.1:0-7306 GCF_057773105.1 Dietzia sp. IBK-p2-15D | reverse complement strand
CGACGAGGCCGGCTCCTCCTGAAGGGAGGAGCCGGCCTCGTCGCCGCCGGGGTCGGGCCAGCAGGTACCGGCAAGACCGCGAGCATGAAACTGGTCGCCCGCACCTGGCAGGACAGCGGCCGAAACGTCATCGGTCTGGCGCCGTCTGCGGTAGAGGCCGGCCACGATCCGCGCGAACTCCGGACCCAGGCCACAGTAAACCTCGAAACCGCAGACTCCCCCGGTGCCGTCCATCGCCCGCCGCCTACGTCACGTGACCACCGCAGGCAGTGGCCGGAGCGCCCTGCCTACTCCCCCACCAGCAACCGCGACGGGCGATCCCGAATTCGCGGCCCGGCTCACCGCCACCCCTGACGAACTGCCGACCTCGCCCGACGAGGACACCGCGCAGGCGCCCACGGTGGACGTGGACGACCTCACCGCCTCCTACCTCGCCCACCAAGCGGCCCTGCCGCCGAAACGGCGACCGGATCGCGATGGGGCTGGACAGCTACCGGGCCAGGCTTCTCACCCGATCTCTGGTGATTTCTCGATCTCACCCCAAGGTCCGGGAGTCGTCTCCACGTGGGCAGTGTCTACCCCGCTATGTGGGAGCCCATCGACCACCTCAGGCCGTGCCCCGGCGGTGGCCCGTTCGGAGGCGAGCTGGTCCGGGGTCAAGCCAACTAGCCGTCCGCCAGCGATGTCGGGTCGTAGCGTTCGGCCGCCCGCGCCCACACCGGGAGGCCTTTGCCCATCCACGAATTCAGATCGCGTCGTCACAGGATCTCGACCGATATGCCTGGCCATGACATCTATTACTAAATAACCTATGTACAAATAGTCGAGGGTAAGACTATGGTGTGTGTCACATCGGAAAGAACGTGAGCCACATCACTAGGCAAGGGAGTAGCGCACATGGATCTGGCGCGGAACAGTAACGACGGTTCAGGGCTGCGGGAGGCATGGTCGCGCTATCAAGCAGCAGCCGAGGAATGCCGAGAGATGCTCGAGGCGACCGACCGGTTCAAGAACGAGCCGCACCTGCGCGGTCAGGCCTACGCGACGCTGGTCGAGGCACAGGCCATGGCCTACAACTTCGCCGTGCAGCCCGTGGTGAACGGGGTCAACGGGGACTGGCCCGAGGTGGGATGGCACACGACCTGGCACCACAACCTGTACCACCTCGGACAGTCGGTCCAGGACTTCCAGTACGGCGGCCTGTTCCTCGACGGCCGCCGCACCTACCGGCTCACCGGTCGCCTCGGCGACGTCGCCCTGTTGCTGCTGCAGGTGCACAACCACCTGCTGGGGGATTCCCGTTCCGAGGAGATCGGCAACTACGACTTCCACGAGGCCTTCGAGATCGGCGAAGACGGCACGTTCGACGTGATCCTGAGTTCGACCACGCAGTCGGGCAACTGGATCGAGCTCGCCGAGGACTCCGACCGGAACTTCCTGCTCCTGCGCCGCATCGTCGGTGACTGGAACGACGACCTCGGCGAAATGCGGATCGAGGTGATCGACTCACCCACGGACCTGGCGCCCCTGGGCTCCGGTGATCCGATCGCGGCGGCCATCGACTCGGCCGCACAGTTCATCGTCTATCTCACCCAGGTGTTCACCGTCGGACTCTACGACACCTACATCCGCTGGGCCGGCGGCAGCAAGAACGCGTGGGCCGCGATGCCTGGTGCGAGCGTGGCGACGGAGCTCATCGGCAGCCGTTCGACTACGTACTGCTCCGCGGTGTTCGAGATCGATGCCGACGAGGCGATCGTCGTCGAGTGGGATGCGCCGGACTCGGCTTACTGGGGATTCCAGGTGGGCGACGTGTGGTCGCGGCCCTTGGACTTCCTCCACCATCAGACCGACCTGAACATGCGGCGAGCCGACATCGGTGCAGACGGCAAGGTGCACGCGGTGCTTTGTCTCGAGGACCCCGGCTTCGCGAACTGGCTCGATCCCTGCGGCAACCTCTCCGGAACGCTGGTCGCACGGAACTACCGCTGCGTCAGCGAGACCGTCCCGCCCCGCCTCACCGTCGTGAAGGTCAGCGAGCTGGCCGAGCATCTGCCGACGACCATGGCGCGAGTCTCCCCCGATGAGCGCTCCGAGAACCTCACCTACCGGCGAGACAGCGTGATGGCCCTGATGGGCCACTGAGCACTCCAGCCACCGACCTGACCGTCATCCATCCAGCAGCGGGCGGGATGTCCGCTCGCCAACCCGAGGAGCCAGCATGTCTCAGTCAACCTTCGAGCGTAAGTCCGATTGGCGTCCGCAAAGCCGTCCGGAGTGGGTCCAGCGAATCAACGAGGAGGGGACGTACCTCGATCTTGAGAGCGTGGTCCCGATCGACGAGGAGTCGCTGATCAGGGCGGCCGTCGAGAACACCGGGCTGTCCGACTTCGGTGACGACGACTGGCGCGAGCCGTTCTCGGTGTTCGTCGACGGGGTGAACAAGGAGGCCGACCTCAACCTCATGGGGCGGTTGATGACCAGGTCGGACCTTATTTACTTCCTGGAGGCGCGCCTGCAGGTGGAGGACACCTACAAGAGGCACCCGGAGATCGACGACGAGGTAATCGAGAACCCGATCTACATCGTCGGCCAGGGCCGCACCGGCACCTCGTTCCTCCAGTCGATCCTCGGCGAGGACCCGGACAACGGCACGCTGACGAACTGGGAGACCTTCTTCCCGTGCCCGCCGCCGGAGGCCTCGACATACGACAGCGACCCGCGCATCGAGAAGGCCGACAAGCTGATCGGGATGTGGAACCGCGTAGCACCGGAGATCGAGGGAATGCATGAGTTCTCCGGTGCCGGCCCGACCGAGAACATCCACCTGCACTGCCTGTCGTTCCGCTCGGCCGCATGGATGATGCTGCTCGGACAGGTTCCGTCGTACGCCGCCTACATGATGCAGCAGGACGGCACGATCCAGTACGAATACGAGAAGCGCGTGCTCAAGCTGCTTCAGTGGAAGAACCCGCGCAAACGTTGGGTGATGAAGAGCCCGGCGGCCCTGCACGACATGCCCAACATCGTGAAGGTCTACCCGGACGCGCGGTTCATCTGGACCCACCGCGATCCCGTGAAGGCGGTGGCCTCGGTCGTGAGCCTGGTCGGGACACTCTTCTGGATGCGGTCGGACCGCCCGTTCTCGAGCGGTGCCCTCGACCAGGTGGTGAACTCCGATATGGCCGCAATGGGGATGACGATGCCCATCGACTGGTTGGAGCAGGGAATCGTCCCAAAGGAGCAGGTCTCGAACATCCATTATCAGGAGTTTGTCCGGCACCCGGTTGACGCCGTGGCGTCCGTCTATAGCGACCTGGGACTGCCGTTGACCGACGAGGCACGTCAGAGGATGCAGACCTACGTGGACGCGCACCTGCGGACGGACCGTCCCGCCCACCGGTATGAGTTCGGAAGCGACGAGATCGTCAGCCACGAGCGCGAGGTCTTCGCCCGCTACCAGGAGTACTTCAACATCCCCGACGAGGTGTGAGCTGGTGACCGCGGAGTTGTCCGGAGTGGAGAACGAGCGGGACCACCACCCGGGCTCGGGGACCACGGGCAGGGCGTCCGCTCGGATACAGCACGCATCCGTGACTTTTCGCCGTCCGCGCGGCGGCGGTGATCTGGTCGCACTGGACGACGTGAGCTTCACATTGCGCCCTGGCGAGCTGTTGGTGCTCGTCGGTCGGAGCGGGAGCGGCAAGACCACGGCCCTCAACCTGTTGGCCGGGCTCGTCGCACCCACCGAGGGGACCGTGGAAACGCTGGGGCTGCCACCTCTGGAGGCCCGGCAGCGCACGGGCTACATGCTGGCGCGGGACGCGTTGCTGCCGTGGCGCACGGCCCTGGGGAACGTGTGTCTCGGATTGGAGCTCACGCCGAGCTCGCGTCGCCAGCGGCGCGAGACGGCCAAGCGGCACCTCGCCGAGGTGCACATGGGCGAGCACGCCACTCACTTCCCCAACGAGTTGTCACAAGGACAGCGGCAGCGCGTGGCGTTGGCGCGCACCTGGGCCACCGAGCCCGAGCTGCTCCTCATGGACGAGCCGTTCTCGGCGGTCGATCCCGAGACGCGCGAGCGCCTGCACACCGTGTTCCTCGACCTGTGGAAGCGGTCCGACCGCTGCAGTGCGGTCTTCGTCACCCATGACCTCAACGAGGCGATCGCCCTGGCCGACCGGATCCTCGTCTTCGCCTCAGGGCGGATCGTCAAGGAGTTCGAAGTGCCCTTCGCACGCCCTCGGGACCTCCTGACGGTCACCCACGACCCGCAGGCCCTGCAGATCTACACCGAGATCCGCGAGATCCTCGCCTCGGACCGACCCGGACAGCGACCTTCGTCCACCCATGACCGCCCTCATTCCTAGGAGCCTGATGATGCTGAAGTCCAAGAACGGCCGCCGCCACAGCCCAGCGGTCGCCCTGACCGGCGGGCTCGTGGCCGCCGCGTGTCTGCTGAGCGCCTGCGGCGGAAGCGGCACGACTGCTGAGGGCGCGGGGGGCGAGGTGACGTTCGTGACCGCGAAGGGCGCCCTCGAGTGGTGGCCGGTGGAGTTCGCTCGCGAACAGGGGATCTTCGCCGACGATGGCCTGGAAGTGAAGAACGTTCAGGCCAAGTCCGGACCGGAGATCACCTCTATCGTCTCCTCGGGCAGCGCCGATGCGGGAATGGGGGTGCTCGATGCCGCCGTGGTGCCGATCGGGCAGGGGGCCGAGATGAGGATCCTCGACATCCCCGGCGTCACCCCTTCGTCCTCCGTCATCGTCTCCCCGGACATCGAGCTGCCCAACGCCGACTCGGGCTATCCTGCCGCCGCGGCCGATCTGGTGGGACTGAAGATCGGGCTCACTGCGCTCGGTTCGCCGGCTCAGCGCTATGTCACCACCGTCCTGGAGGACGCAGGGTTCTCCGCCGACGACGTCACGTTCGTGGCCGTCGGTGCGCCCTCCACGTCGATCCCGGCGTTCACCGAGGGAAAGGTCGACGCGCTGCTCGCCTATGACCCGATCACCCAGATGCTCGGGGAGGACGCCTTCCGGACCGTCGTCACGGCCGAGGATATGGCCGAGCACGCCACCGGCCCGGTCAGCGGTGTCTACTTCATCGCGTCCGACCAGTTCGCGGACGGCGACACAGCCGCCTCGTTCTGCGCCGCCGTGGTGGAGGCGTACGACGCCATCAACGACCCGGCCAACGAGGACGCCGCCGTAGAGAGCCTGTCCCGATGGACGGGGCTGCCAGCGGACACGAGTCTGGCCGTGCTCTCGACCCTGAGGGAGCGGGTCGGCAGCGCGGCGATGGACGAGCCCACCTGGGGATCCGCGGAGGAGTTCCTGAGCGGCGAGCAGCCGGCGTACCAGGACGCCGTGACTGCGGTCTGCGAGTAGGTCATGACGACAGCGGAGACTGCCGCGGCTCGCGGTGTGCGCCCCGTGCGTCAGGTCACGCAGACCTGGGTTGACTCATGGGTCGGCCTGATGGTGGGTCGTCTCGCCGTGGGCCTGCTCATCCTCGCGGTCTGGCAGGCCGTCGCCGTCTCGGGGTGGATCTCGCCGGTGATCTCGAGGACGCCCGGGGAGGTGTTCGGAGCCCTGTGGACGCTGGCCGTGAACGGCGACCTGTGGCCGGCACTCGTCTCGACCCTGTCGGCGACGCTGGCGGCACTGCTGCTAGCCGCGATCGTCGGGATCGGCCTGGGAATCGTCCTCGGGCTGATGCCACGGTTCAACCAGCTCATCGATCCCTATCTCAACGCGATCAACGCGATGCCTCGGATCGCGCTCGCCCCTGTGCTGATCGTCTACTTCGGGATCGGGCAGTCCGGCAAGATCGCGCTCGCCTTCAGCATCGTGGTGTTCGTCGTCCTCATCACCACCCAGGCCGGTGTCCGCGCCGTCGACCGTGAGCACGTGGTCCTCTCGAGGGCGATGGGAATGTCCCGTTTCCAGTTGGTGTCCAAGATCGTGCTGCCGAACGCCGTCCCCTCCATCTTCGCCGGTCTCAGGCTGGGACTGATCTACGCACTCCTGGGCGTCGTCGCCTCCGAGCTCCTTGCCGCCGAGGTCGGGCTCGGTCAGCTCATCGCCGGCTTTGCAGGCTCCTACGACATGGCGTCGGCTTACGCGATCATGCTGGTCCTGGCCGTCATGGGCGCGCTCGTCAACTACGGGATGGCAACGCTCGAGTCGCGCCTGCTCCGGTGGCAGACATGACGGCCCCTGTGCAGTTCGGCTTCCGGCCCGGTGACGTCCTCATCGTCACCGGCGCCGGACGCGGCATCGGTGCGGCCACCGCACGGTGCGCCGCCGCCCAGGGGCTTCGGGTCTCGGCGTGGGACCTCGACCCCGAGGCGGCCGCCGCCACGGCAGCAGACGTCGTCGCGGCCGGAGGCTCCTCGACGTCGTGCGCCGCGGACATCTCTGATCTGGCACAGGTCCGTGCCGCGCTGGAGCGAACGACGGCCGACCTGGGTCCCGCGCGCTACCTCGTCAACTGCGCCAGCCCGTCCTCACTCGACGACCTGGGGTTCGACCACGCGATGCGTATCGCCGTCGGCGGGATGCGGCAGGTGACCGAAGAATGGCTCAGCGGGGCAGGGTCAGACCGGGCCGTGGTCAACGTCTCGTCCACCGCAGGCAACCTGCAGGGGGCCAACTGTGACTGGTACTCCGCCGCCAAGGCTGCCGTCGCAGGCTACACGCGCTATCTCGCCGCCTGCCGCGCCGACCAGCTGCGGGCGAACGCCGTGGCGCCCGGGATGACCGACACTCCGCGTCTGGAGGGAGTTCCGGGGATGGCATCTGGTTCGGGACACGGCGCGTTCCTCGATAGCGATGTCGGCCGCGCCGCGCTCGAACGGGTCCCTCTGGGACGCCTCGCCACCCCCGAGGAGATCGCGCTTCCTGCGCTTTTCCTGCTCTCGCCCTCGGCATCGTTCATCAATGGTGCTCTACTCACAATTGACGGCGGATGGACGCTCACGGTCTGACTTGAGGAAGACCACATCCAGTGACGGCGGACCGCATGCAGACCTCGCGCTTCCCCGCGCACCCCTCGAGCAAGCGGTTGCCAGCTTGGCCAGTGGCGACGAACCGACATTCAACTCCCCTGACAATGGAGTGCCTGGCTCCACCCATCGACCGCTACCCAAACTCCAACAATTAATCTATTGCAATATAGTCGCCTTATAGAGTTTACTTTGAGGCGTAGGTCACATTTACGAGGAGGAAGAACGCATGGTAGACATCTCGCGTCCATGGATCGTGGATACCCCGCTCAGCGAAAGATGGCCGGTCTACACCC
>NZ_JBYMTK010000018.1:21301-25487 GCF_057773105.1 Dietzia sp. IBK-p2-15D | reverse complement strand
CGGCCGCGCGATTCTCGGCGTGCAGTGCCGCCAGGGCTGCGGAGCTGGCGGCGGTGACGGCGGGACTGCCGGCCACCGCTCCGGCATCATCCCCGGTGGTCGTCTCCCGCATGTGCACCCCCTCGGGCGGGCGAGTGCCGCACCCCGTATCGCTCGTGTGTTCGATTGAGGGAACACTAGCAAGGGGGTCCGACATGAGGCTCTCAACTGCGAAAACAGGTGGAGGGCGCGCAGTCGAAGACCGCAGCGGCGACCAGCCGCCTCAGCCGCCCAGCAACGCCCGGTAGTGGTCGGCCAGGGCGGGGTGGTAGTCGGGGGAGAAGCGCAGGGCCTCCGGATCACGGCACGCCTCGGCCTCGACCAACCGGTCCAGATAGAAGTCCCACCCGGGACCGATGTCGGACGCGGATTCGGCGTCCGCGATGTCCTGTTCCAGGGAGATGGTGACCTCGTCGTCGTCACCCTCGATCCGCACGGTGACCACCCAGCCGTCCGGTCCGATCCTGACGACGACGAGGTTCGGCGCCTCGCACCGCAGCACCTCGACGGTCTCTGCGGGTGAGCCCTCCTCGGCGGACATCGTCATCTCGACGGTGCCCGACGCCGGGTCGCCCGACCACGACCCGATCCAGCGTGCGGTGCGGGCCGGATCGGTGACGGCCGCCCACGCCTGGTCACGGGACATGGGCAGCCGGCGGGGGAACACCACGGCGCCCGACGGGGCGAGGTATCCGGAGGCCCGGGGTGTGGCGGTCATGGCGACTCCTTCGCCGATAGCCCGGGGCTACTCCCTGGTGTCCCGGGGGAGCGTGGGCCCGGAGAGGTCCTCGGGGCTCGGCTGGTCGGTCGCCTCGTCGGGGTCCCTCGGTGCCTCCGGGTCCGCCTGGCCGGGCGCCCCGGCCTGGCCGGTGGACGACGCGGCCGGCGACCCCGCCGGTGACCCCGCCGACGACCCGGACTGCCCCTCGCCTCCGGTGAGCTGGCGGTCGGCACCGGAGTCGGAACCCGAGTCGAGCCCCATCGAGGCGCGGATCTGCTCGAGCTTGCTCTTGCCCTCGGATTCGCGCGTGATCGCGGCGGCGTCGAGCTGTGCGGTCGATGTTGCGCCGGTCGCCTCGGCGAGCTCCTGCTTGCCCAGTGCGGTGGTGTAGCGGCCCTCGATCTTGGCGCGGATCTCGTCGAAGGTCGGGGAGTTGCCGCCGCCGGCGCCCTGCAGGGAGGTCATGGACTCGGTGGTCCGGTGCTGCATCTCGGCCTGGGTGGCCTGCAGGAGCAGCTGATCCTCCTGCGCCAGCGTCTCGCGCAGCCGGTGCTCGGACTCCTTCACCGCCTGCTTGGCCTGCTCTGCGGCCTGCGCCGCCTGGCCGTGCAGCTGCTTGGTGTGGCCCAGGTCCTGCTCCAGCGCCACCAGCCGCCCGGCGAGCTGCTCGGCCTGGGTGTCGAACTGCTGGGCGCGGGCGGTGTCGCCCTCGGCGCGCGCCTGCTCGGCCACCTGCAGGGTCTGACGGATCTGTCCCTGCACCTCGTCGAGCTGCCGCGTCTTGGTGCCCATGGCGATCTCGAGCTGCTTGGCGTTGCCGATCACCGCGGCCGCCTGGTCGGACACCGACTTGTGCTGGTCGCGCGCGTGGTTCATCGCCTGATGAACGAGGATCTTGGGGTCCGCGTTGTCGTCGACCGACTTGTCCAGCGAGGCCTTGAGGTAGTTCCAGCCCTTGGCGAAGGGGTTCGGCATGGCGGCGTCCTTAGATGTCTCGGTGTCAGGGGTCGGTGTCAGGTGTCCCGACGGCGGTTCGGTGCGTGCTCCTACCTCTTGACGGTACCGATCAGCGCGGCCACCGGCAGGGCGGTCCGTGGCAGGTACGGCTGACGCCACAATCCGCCGGATGCCGCTCCCGACGACTCGTGCTGCCATTGCACGTCCACCTGCGGCCGGCCCACGTTGAGGTCGTGGACCATCAGCGCGGCGAGCAGGGCGGCGGAGGTGTCGGGCGCGAAGATCTCGATGCCGAAGGCGTAGGCGCCCTTGTAGGTGGCGGCGAGGATCTTGTTCTTGGTCACCGAGTGGGTGTCGGTGGCAGGGGCGACGTTGACCGAGACGGTGTGTCCGTCGGCGAACGCGGTGGTGGCGCGCCAGCGCTGCACCCGCTTGGCCAGGGTGTAGTTGGGGCCCTGCTGGGGTACGAGGGCGTCGTGCACCGCCGGGCCGTGGCCGGCGGGGTAATTGCGGGCGAAGACCTTGCCGCGGGCGACGGAGCCGACGAGTCGCTTGACGTCGGTGATCTTGCGCGACGCGAGTGCCGCGTTGGCGGCCTCCCGCACGTCCGCGGGGACGACGAAGGTGTCCATCGGGGTGGCGAGGTAGGCGAGCGCGTCGGCGGTGTTGTCGCGTAGGAGGTCGACGACGAGGGCGTCCGCGGCAGAGGAGAGCTGGACGTGGGTTCCGCCGTCCGCATAGAAGTAGCTGCCGACGGTGAGCGGTGCGGGGGCCGCGGCCCTGGCCCATGCCGCGAGTTCGGGGAGCTGGGTGAGCAGGTCGATGCCGGGGCGGCCGTCCGGCCCGGTGGGGACGTGCAGGCGCCCGGCGAACGTCGAGGCCTCTCCGCGGAAGCGATCCCACGCGGGGCTCGACGGCAGGTCGACGCCCATCACGTCGGCACCCCACTGCAGGAGGCGGCGAGCAGGTCCCATCTCCGAGCCGAGGCCCAGGACGAGCATGGCGCGGCCGGGCAGGGAGAGCCACTGGGGATTGTCCTGCACGAGCTTCAGTGCGTCGGCGCAGCTGGGTTCGATCACACCGGACGCGACCCACTTGTCGAGCCGGGCGCGCAGGAGGTCGCCGGTCAGTTCCTCGCCGCGGAAGGGGATGGACAGCTCGCGGACCGGGGTCGCCGTGCCCTGGATCGTGTCGGTCGTCGGGGTGTTGGTGGGGGCGACGACGGCGAGGTAGTCCGACAGCGGGGTCTCCACGGTCTCCCCGTTCGCGTCGTGTACCCCGACCATGCGGGACTGCAGCGACTCGAGCGCGGCCCGCGCGACACCGTCCCAGGCCGCCGGGTCGGACACCCCGGCGCTGACGAGTTCGGTGAAGGGCTCGATGTAGCCCTTACGCCAGTCCTTGATCCGGTGGACGCGCTCGGAGGCCGCCGGGTCCACGGTGGCGAGTGCGTCGGCGACGACGTCCTTGGCCAGCCGTCCTGTCGAGCGGTTCCCGGAGGAATCGGTGGGGAAGAGGACTCCGGTGGTGCTCGATGCCATGACGCTCCTGATGATCGGGAATAATTCGAGGTTAACCTCAACTTCGCCCGGATTGTGTTCGCTTCGCCCACTCTTGCCCGAGTCCGCAACGGCGCTACCCGAACATGTGATTAAACTCACCTATGGTCTATTCGTTACTCTTTAGTTAATATGCATTAATTTCTTAACTTTTGCATATACCGAGGTCGGGCGGCGAGAACGGCTGTGGGATGGCCGTTATGGCGTCTAGCTGCGAGGTTGGCCAACCGCCCATCGTCGGCGTGTTGCTGTGACATAGAAGAGCGTGGTGTAACAGCCCTGAGGATTGCCTCGATATGGTGATGACACGATCGAACAGCGGGTGGTCAAGACCACACGCCGGGCCGGCGGGCAGGGGGAGATTCCGAATCGCCGCGTCGTCAACGACAACAGGAAGGCAATTCCTATGAAGAACTCCAAGCGGATGATGGCCGTCATCGCGGCCTCCGGACTCGCGCTCGGCTCCATGCCGGGTGTCGCCAACGCGCAGGGTAGCGCTGACCTCGGCCTCGGCCTCGGCGTGGCGCTCGGCGACTCGCTCGAGGTCGGTGTCGACCTCGCCGCCGGGCTCGGCTCGGCCGGTGAGGGCTCCTCGGAGCTGCCAGGTTTGCCCACCGAGTCGCTGGGGACGGGTTCGGACACGGGTTCGCTGACCGGTGGTTCCGAGGAGGGCGGTTCGCTTGATACGGAGTCGCTGACCGGTGGTTCCGAGGAGGGCGGTTCGCTTGACACGGAGTCGCTGACCGGTGGTTCCGAGGAGGGTGGCTCGCTTGACACGGAGTCGCTGACCGGTGGTTCCGAGGAGGGCGGTTCGCTTGACACGGAGTCGCTGACCGGTGGTTCCGAGGAGGGCGGTTCGCTTGACACGGAGTCGCTGACCGGTGGTTCCGAGGAGGGTGGCTCGCTGACC
>NZ_JBYMTK010000018.1:0-21204 GCF_057773105.1 Dietzia sp. IBK-p2-15D | reverse complement strand
ACCAGCCTCATCGCCCAGCTCCAGGCAGGCTCCGCTTCGGGGTCGGATGAGCTCGGTTCGCTTGAGTCCGCCTCCGAAGAGGGCGGTTCGCTTGATACGGAGTCGCTGACCGGTGGTTCCGAGGAGGGTGGCTCGCTTGATACGGAGTCGCTGACCGGTGGTTCCGAGGAGGGTGGCTCGCTTGATACGGAGTCGCTGACCGGTGGTTCCGAGGAGGGCGGTTCGCTTGATACGGAGTCGCTGACCGGTGGTTCCGAGGAGGGCGGTTCGCTTGATACGGAGTCGCTGACCGGTGGTTCCGAGGAGGGTGGCTCGCTGACCAGCCTCATCGCCCAGCTCCAGGCAGGCTCCGCTTCGGGGTCGGATGAGCTCGGTTCGCTTGAGTCCGCCTCCGAAGAGGGCGGTTCGCTTGATACGGAGTCGCTGACCGGTGGTTCCGAGGAGGGCGGTTCGCTTGATACGGAGTCGCTGACCAGTGGTTCCGAGGAGGGTGGCTCGCTTGATACGGAGTCGCTGACCGGTGGTTCCGAGGAAGGTGGCTCGCTTGACGCAGGCTCGCTCGGTGACATCCTCGGTGAGCTGACCGGCTCGGCCTCCGGTTCCGGCGAGGGCGCCGGCTCTGACTTCGGTTCGGGCGACGTCACCGTCCCCGGTTCGGGTGCGGGTTCCGACGCTGGCACCATCCTGGCTCTCGGTTCGCTGGCCGGCGCCGGTATCGGCATCGGACTCATCGTCTCCGGTGGCGTGAACCTCCCGGGCAGCACCCTCCCGCCGCTTCCCGAGATCAACCTGGGCATCGTCTGCAACCTCCCGCCGGAGGCCATCGACTTCCTCAAGGACAACGGCTCCATGGAGCAGGATGAGTGCGAGCCCGAGGAGGAGCAGAACTGAGGTTCTGCCCCCTCCACCGCTGACTGAGTTAGCGACCGGATAGCACTCCGGCGATCCCCCGTCGACCACACGGTCGGCGGGGGATCCGCCATTTCGGCCCCCCGGATACGCTCTCGGACATGGCCACCCCCGACTTCGTCCTCGAACTCCGCAGGCACGTGGGCACCGCCCCGCTGTGGCTGGCCGGAGCTACCGCGGTCATCCGGGACCCCGAGAGCGCCCGCGTGCTCCTGGTCCGGCGCAGTGACAACGGCTGGTGGACCCCCGTCACCGGCATCGTCGACCCCGGCGAACACCCCGCCGACGCCGCCGTCCGCGAGGCCCACGAAGAAGCCGCCGTGACCATCCGCGTCGACCGCGTCGCCTCCATCGGCGTCTCCCGCATGGTCACCTACGACAACGGCGACCGCGCCCAATACATCGACCACACCTTCGCCTGCACATACCTGCACGGCGACCCGCACCCGGCCGACGGTGAGAACACCGACGTCCGCTGGTTCGACGTCGACGACCTGCCCGAGATGCGACCCCACATGCTCGCCCGGATCGACGCCGGGTTGGCGGACGAGGAACGCGCCCGCATCGTCACCACCACCGAGGGTGACACCGGATAGCCTGCTACACCCCCCGGGGCATAGAATCGAGTCATGTCCGCCGACCGCCTCCGCGCCGAGGTCCCGCCCGCGGTGACCGCGGTCGTGGGCATCGTGGTGGCGCTGGTCAGCGGCGTGTTCGGCATCAGCGCCCACGGACTGGCCGCCGGCGCGCTCGCGGGCCCGCCCACGGTTGGCCAGATCCTCGCCGTCGCGGCCACGAGCGCGGGAATCGGTGCACTCGCCGCATCCGTCGCCCGCCGCCGGACCCCCGTCCTCGCCGCCGCGGCCGGCCTGATCGCGGGGCAGGGACTCGTCCACCTCGTACTGGCCTCCGGCCACACCCACGGCGCCGCCGGCACGACCGGTGTGCTCGGCCACCACGCCACGGACCCGGCAGCGCTCCGGGCCGCGATGGACGGCGTCGGCCCCGCCCCCGCATCCTCCGCGGCCGCACTACTCACCCCGGGAATGCTGGGTGCCCACGTTGCAGCGATCGCCACGACGCTCGCGCTCGTCGCGATCCTCTCCAGGACACTGTCCTGGTTGGCGGCTCGGATACCGCCCATGGTGGAGACGGCCCACCTCGTCGTCGTCGCCCGACTCCTGGCCTCCTACGACGCCGACACCCCCCGCGGACAATTCCTCCTGGCCCGCGGGGGAACCCGCGCGCCGCCCGTGTCTGTGTGACCACCACCCGCACCGGTACGCGCCCAGCGCTGCCGGGCGATCACACACACCACACGAGGACTCCCACACCATGCGTACCCACACTCGTGCCGCCTTCGTCGCGGCCTCCGCACTCGCGCTCGCCCTCACCACCACCGCCTGCGCGACCGACGACACCGACACCACGACCGCCGCCACCCCCGCCGCCGCGGCCGACACCGCCCACACCGCCGACTCAACCGCCTCCACGACCGTGACCTTCGACGACGGATGGGCCAAGGCCACCGGCACGGAGATGACCGGCGTCTTCGGCACCATCACCAACCCCGGCGACGCCGACCTGCACCTCACCGGCGTCGAGAGCGATCTCGGCGACAGCGCCGAACTGCACGAGACCGTCCCCGGCGCCAGCGGGATGATGATGCAGGAACGCGAGGACGGCTTCGTCATCCCCGCCGGCGGCGAGCTCGTCCTGGAGCCCGGCGGCAACCACATCATGCTCATGGAGCTGGGGCGACCCATCACCACCGGCCAGCAGATCACCCTCACCCTCGAGTTCGACGGCGCCGAGCAGGACGTCACCGTCTCCGCCCGCGACTTCCAGGGCGGGGAGGAGGAGTACGTCGGCGGCGGTCACGGTGAGATGAACGGGGGCATGGGCAGCGATGGCTGAGCAGGACCGTCGCGGTCTGTCCCGGCGGTCGGTGCTCAGTGGCGGCGTCGCGGCGGCGGTGGGTGCCGGCGTCGTCGGTGGTGCTGTCGTGGGCGGTGCCGCCGGGTACGCGGGGCGAGGCGTCGTCGACGACGACGAGGTGATCCGAGACTGGAAGGCGGTCGCCGACTCGCGAGTCGTCGGGACGGCCACCGAACCGTTCCACGGCCCGCACCAGGCCGGCATCACCACACGACCGCAATCGCATGCCGCGTTCGTGGCGTTCGACATCGTCCCGGGGGCGACCCGCACGGAGATCCAGGGAGTCCTGCGGGCGTGGTCCCAGGACGCCGCCCGGCTCACCCGGGGGCGAGGCGGACTCGCCAACCTCGAACCCGAGCTCGCCGAGGATCCGGCGCGGCTCACGGTCACCATCGGGTTCGGGCCCGGGCTGTTCGACGCGATCGGGATGCCGGACAAGCGTCCCGCGTGGCTCGCTCAGTTGCCGGCGTTCCCGCAGATCGACCGACTCGAGGACCGCTGGTCCGGCGGGGACCTGCTGCTGCAGATCTGCGCCGACGACCCGGTGATCGTCTCCCACGCTGCCCGGGTGTTGGCGTCCGGCGTGCGGGGGGTTGCCCGGCAGAAGTGGGTGCAGCGGGGCTTCCGCAAGGCCGTCGGCACCGACCCGACCGGGCGGACGCAGCGCAACCTGTTCGGGCAGGTCGACGGCACCGTCAACCCCACCGAGCAGGACGTGGACTTCGATCAGCTCCTGTTCTCCGATGGCACCTCCTCTGACGGGCAGGTCCAGCGGTGGATGCGGGGTGGGTCCTCGCTCGTGCTGCGTCGGATCCGCATGACGATGGACACGTGGGAGGAGATCGACCGCACCTCACGCGAGCTGAGCGTCGGCCGGCGGCTCGACACCGGCGCCCCGCTTACCGGGGTGCACGAGCACGACCCGGCCGACTTCGACGCGGTCGACGAGGTGGGCCTTCCGGTGATCCCGCCGGAGTCCCACATCGCGCGAGCGAGGCAGCGCAACCGTGGCGAGGCCATGCTGCGGCGGCCGTACAACTACGACGACCCGCCGGAGGGCGGCGAGATCAGCAACTCCGGTCTGTTGTTCACCGCCTACCAGGCCGATCCGGTGCGGACGTACATCCCCGTCCAGCGGCGGCTCGCCGAGCAGGACGCGCTCAACACGTGGACCATCCCCATCGGGTCCGCCGTGTTCGCGCTGCCGCCCGGCGCTCCGGAGGGCGGGTACGTGGGGCAGGGGCTGTTCGAGGGCTGACGGGCGCCCGCTCGCGCCGCAGCCGCCGGCCTCACGACGCAGCCGCCGGCCTCACGCCACAGCCGCCGGCCTCACGCCACAGCCGCCGGCCTCACGACGCAGCCGCCCGCCGCGACGGCGTCTCGCCTGCACCGCGGTGCAGGCGAGACGCCATGCCGGCGGGCGGCTGTGGCCGCAGCGGGGTGACGGCGGTCAGATGGCGGCAGCGATCGCGTCGGCCATGGCCTCTTGGCCGAGTGCAGTGGGGTGCATCGGGTAGGCGCCGGTCGGGGCCCCGCCGGTGAAGTCGGTCCAGCGCTCATCGTCGTTGCCACACGCACTGCGGTCCACGGTGGGGTCGACGGGCAGGACCGAGACGTGACCGTTGCGGACAGCGGCGGCGTCGACGGCGGCGTTGATCCTCGCGGTCACCTCGCGGGCCCACGTCACATCGTCCGGGACGAGCTGCTCGGTGAACGCGCAGCTCTCACCCTCGGCCGGCATGAGCGGCAGGTACTGGGTCGCGACGACCGTCGCGTCCGGCGCCTTCTCCTCGATCAGCGCGTAGATCGTGTCGACCTTCGTCGCGACCGGCACGTCCCCCTCGGTACCCGCGCCGAAGACGGAGTCGATGGCAGCGGTGATGTCGTCGTCGAGCTCAGCACGACAGTTGGGAGTGGTGGCGTAGTCGTTCCGCTTGGTGATGCAGTCGACGATTGTGCCGAAGCCGACGTCGTTGCCGCCGATCGACAGGGTCACCAGATCGGTGTCGGCGTCGAGGGCGTCGAGCTGGGCGGGGACCCCGTCGTACTGGAACCCCGTGAGGCTGGGGATGATCGCCCCGCCGCAGGTGACGTCAACCAGCTCACCAACCGCCGAGTTCACGTCGAGCACATTCGGATAGTTGGTCAGACTGCGGCCGCACCGGGCGGCGGGGCCATCCGTGACCACGGGCTCCGTCTGGTCCCCGAACGCGGCATAGGAGTCGCCGAGCGCCACGTAGTCGGCGTAGGCCGGAGTCGAGAGCGAGCCGAGCGAACCCGACGCACTGACAGGGGTGCCGACGCTCGACCCCAGGGAGCCGAGGGCGATCGTGCCGTCCGCCTGGGTGGTGGACTGGGCACCAGCGACGGGTGCGGCCGTGAGGACGACGGACGCGGCCAGGGCGAGGGAGGTGGTGAGGGTGCGGGAACCGGCGAAGCGGCGCCGAGGAGTGGTGAGCATGAGCTCTATGTTCTCTCATCGACGCCGCTTCGTTACCGAATTGGGCCCAACTGGACAGTCGTCAGGTGACGTGACCGGACTCAGGCATCGCCCAGCGCGGCGAGCACCCGATCCGCGACGTGCGCATGGCCGGCGGTGGTCGGATGGACCGGCACCGCGCCCGTGTCCAGCCCGGTGAAGTCCACCCAGCGGTTCTCGGGCGGGGTGCACATCGAGTGGCCCGGTTCATCGGGGATCACGACGGTGGCGCCGTTGCGCTCGGCGGCGTCGCGGACGACGCGGTTGATGCTGTCCTGGAAGCCGCGGACCTTGGCCCGCTCCTCCCGGCTGATCGCCATGAACGGAGCGCAGGCCGGGGATTGCTCGATGATCCGGTCGTCCGCGGGCACCGCGGCCAGGTACCCGACCGTCACCACGCGGGCCTGCGGTGCGCGCTCGGCGATCCCGGCGTACACCGCGTCCATCCGCTGGTCGAGGTCCTGGAGCGCCTGGGCCGCCTGCCGGTCGATGACGTCCGCGCAGCCCGCGGTGGGGTCGAAGCCCTTCGAGAGGCTCGCGGTGGCGCCGTCGACGAGCGGAAGCAGTTCGGGCGCGGTGTTGGGCCGCAGCGCACACGCCACGATCACGGCGGCGAAGCCCACGTCGTTGCCGCCGATGGTCATGGACACCAGGTCGGTGTCGGCGTCGAGGGCGTCGAACTGCGGCGGGGCGCCCGTGCGGCCGACGGCAGTGAAGTCGTCGGCCACGGCGCCGCCGCAGCTGGCGTTGACGAAGGTGCCCACCCCCAGCTCGCGGGCGACCACGGTGGGATAGGCGTCGTCGGTGCGCACACACGCGACCGGACCCGCACCCCACGAGCCGGGCGCGATCCTGCCGACGGCGGCGTAGGAGTCGCCCAGCGCCACGTACTTGGAGGGGCCGGTGCCCGCACCCGACAGGACGGTCGGACCCATCCCGGTGCCGGTGACCTGGCCGGCGATGGTGCCACCCAGAGTCTGCGCGGATCCGCTGGCGAGCTCGAGTGGGGAGGCCTGCGGCACGACGGGGCCTGGGATGGCGGGCGCGGCCGAGACCGGGGCGACCAGCAGCGGGGTGAGCAGAACGGCGGTGGCAGCGGCGGCGCCGGCGACCAGGCGGCGCATGGCGCGGGAAGGAGACGTGTGCATGGGATCACTGTCCCATGAACACCTGTCTAGTTGGGCGTCTCTCCCGAGCCTCCCGAGCCCTCCCGGACGCGACGGGAGGGCTCGGAAGGGGCGTCGGGGCCGTCAGTCGGCGGGCGGGGCCGCCGGGAGTCGGACGACCTGGCCGGCGTAGGAGAGGCCGGCACCGAACCCGATGCACAGCGCAACGTCGCCCTGCTTGGACTGGCCCTCGCGCAGCATGGTCTCCATGGCCAGCGGGATCGAGGCCGCCGAGGTGTTGCCGGTCTGCTCGATGTCGTTGGCGATCGCCACGGTGTCGGGCAGGCCCAGGTGCTTGGCCATGGCCGAGTTGATGCGGCCGTTGGCCTGGTGCGGGACGAACGCCTGGATCTGCTCCGCGGTCACCCCGGCCGTCTCCAGCGTCTCGGCACAGACCTTGGACACCTGCACGGCGGCCCAGCGGAAGACCTTGGACCCGTTCATGGTCAGGTAGGGCTGCCGGACGTCGTCGGCACCGGAGTCGACCTCGTCGACGTACGCCTTGAAGTCCTTGGTCTGGCTGATGGCGCTGCCCTGCTCGCCGTCGGAGCCCCAGACCACCGGGCTGATGTCGTTGGTCTCGGCCGGGCCCACCACGACCGCGCCGGCGCCGTCACCGAAGATGAACGAGGTGTTGCGGTCGGTGAAGTCGATGCCGTCGCTCATCTTCTCCACACCGATCACCACGACGTACCGGGAGGCACCGCCACGGATCATGTTCGTCGCGACCGCGAGGCCGTACCCGAACCCGGCACAGCCGGCGGTGAGGTCGAACGCGGCGATGCCGTTGCGTCCGAGGTTCGTGGCCACCTGGGGCGCGGCGTGGGGCACCTGGGTCCAGTTGGTCGACGTGCACAGGATGACCGCGTCGACGAGCTCGGGGTCGATCCCTGCGGAGGCCACGGCCTTCCGGGCCGCCTCGGTCGACATCATGACGATCGACTCGTCTGCGCTCGCGAAACGACGGTTGAGGATCCCGGACCGCTCGTAGATCCACTCGCTGGTCGAGTCGATCGTCTCGCAGATCTCCTCGTTGCTGACGACGCGCTCAGGGCGGTACGCGCCGATACCCAGCAGGGTGGAGCCGGGCGCGCCCGCGCCGGTCGCGATGGTCACGGTCTCGTTGGAATCCGCCATACGGATGTAGCTCCTCGTCGGTGTGCGGTTCGGGATCGGGTCCCGCTGGCGCGGCCCGTCACGATACTTCTCCGCAACAGTACTGCGGTCGGTGAGAACATCGGCACATACGACCGTGACGTTTCGCCCCCGACAGCGGCCACCCCCTCCGGTGCGCGGCTCAGCCGCGGGCGAGCCCCTCGAGCCACTCCCGCCAGCGCGGCGCGTCCCAGGTAGGCGGGACGTCCACCGCGGCGGCCCCGAGCGGTCGGCCGTCGCCACCGGGGGCGTCGACGTACTCGAACACCCGCACCGCCAGCGCGGCCCGGCCGACGGCGTCCTCGTGGGTCTCGCCGGCGGGGAACGCGAACAGCTCGAGCATGCCGTCGGCCGGCGCCGAGAGGATGAGCGTCCGCGAGGCCTCGGACCCGATCGCCACGATGCCGCCCACCTCGCCGGACCTGGCGACCACGCCACCGTCACCCGGGTTCCCGCCCACGCCGGACGCCGGGGCGATGAGCGCCGCCGTCACCCGGGCCCACAACTCCGGCACCGTGGCCTCGACCGGATCGGTGGCCGCGTCCACGGTCACCACCCCGTCGGCCGGGCGATGGGTCAGCCGGTGGGCCAGCACAGTCAGCGCCTGCACCCACCCGTCGACACTGCCGTCCACCGACTCCTCCGCCAGTTGCCCGCCGGAGCCGAACCCCGACCGCAGGGTGAGCACGCTGCCGCCCTCGCCGTCGTCGACCACCTCACACGACGTCTCCCACGGCGGCACCGGTACACCCTCGCCCATCCAGTCCCGCTCTTCGTAGGCGAACAGTCCGGGGACGCTCCCGACGGGCGGCGTGTAGTCGGTGATCTGGCCGACCGTCGCGGTGAGCATCGCCTCGGCGGCGGCCTCCAGGCCGGTCGTGGGATCGGGGGCGCCGGGGTCGGCGAACTGCACGATCCGGCCCCCGACCTGCGGTTCCATCGCGCACGGCACGAACCAGGAGGAGATCCCCTCGCCGGTGGCGACCGCGTCCCACACCACCGCGGGCGCCACGGGCAGCGGCACCCGGCACGCCACGCGCCGACCGCCGTCCTCGGTCTCGATCCCCGCCGTCACGTCGTACACGGGCGTACTCCCCTCACCGGTCCGCTGCTCTTGCCGCGTAACGCTACCGGCGCGCCGGCCGGACGTAGTGTGGCGGTCGTGAGTGCGACGACCGGGAGGCGAGTGGGTGGCGGTAGTGCCCGGACCGGTACCACCCGCGGACCGATCGCAGCGACCGCCCTGCTCTTCGCCGCCAACGGTGCGATCTTCGGCGCCATCGTGCCCCGCCTGCCCGACCTGAAGAACGCGCTCGACCTGGGCCCGGCCGGATTCGGCCTGGCCATGGCCTGCTATCCGGCCGGCGCGCTCGTCGGTGGCCTGCTCACCCCCGCGTTGATGCGGCGGCGTTCGGACGGGGCGGTCGCGGTCGCGGCGATGGTCGTGGCGTCGGGCGTCGCGGCGCTCGTCGGCTTCTCGCCCGTCGTGGCCGTGTTCGCGGGATTGCTGCTGCTGTTCGGGCTGACCGACGCGATCACCGACGTGGCGATGAACGCCCACGGGATTCGCGTGCAGTCGCGTCACGGCAGGTCGCTGATCAACCGGTTCCACGCGGTGTGGTCGCTCGGTGCGGCGCTTGGCGCGGTCGGGGGATCGGTGGCCGCGGGCGTCGGCACGCCGGTGGTGGGGCAGATGATCGTGGCGGGAGTCGTCTGTGCGCTCGCCGCGCTGGCCGCACTTCCCCTCCGGCTGGGTCCGCCGGTCGCCGAGGACGACTCCGGGCGCGACCTCGACACCATGCCCCCGTCCGCCGCGTCGTCTCCCGCCGACCGGGACGTCTCCCGCCGCGTACCGGTCGGTCGCGCGCTGCTGCTCCTGCTCGCGCTGGGGGTGCTCGCCGGATGCGCCACCCTCGTCGAGGACTTCGCCCAGACGTGGTCCGCGCTCTACCTGCGCGAGGTCGCGGCAGCGGGCGCCGGCCTGGCGGGTCTCGGGTTCGTCGCGGTGCAGGGCACGCAGCTCGTCGGACGCGTCACCGGTGACCGCCTGGTCGAGGGGTTCGGCGCGGCGCACGTCGGCCGGATGGGCGGGGCGTGCGTGGTGCTGGGCTCGGGTGCTGCGCTGGTCGCGTCGTCGCTGCTCGACGGCCCCGCCCTGCTGATGGTCCTGCTCGCTGGATTCGCGCTGGCCGGGTGGGGCATCGCCACCGTCATCCCGGGTGCGATGGTCGCCGCCGACTCCGTGCCCGGCCTGGCTCCCGGCGCGGGGCTGGCGGTGCTCAACTGGGTCCTGCGACTGGGCTTCCTGGCCTCCCCGCCGCTCGTCGGTCTCATCGCGGAGCATGTCGGGATGCGCTGGACGGTCGTGCCGATGCTGGTGGGCGGCGTGCTCATCGCCGCGCTCGCCGGGCCGCTGCTCGGCCGCGACACGAGGGGAGATCGACGTGGATGACCGGGTGTTCGTCAAGAGGGGCTCCCGCCACGGCCCCGACTTCTTCCGCCACGAGGCCGCGGGTCTGGCCTGGCTCGCCGCGGCCCCCGGCGGGCCGAGGGTGGTCCGGGTGGAGGAGGTCGACGACGACGAGATCACCCTCGAGAGAATTCCCGCGGGTCGCGCGACGACGCGGGCGGCTCTGCGGTTCGGTCGGTCGCTGGCGGCGATGCACGATGCGGGCGCGGCCGCCTGGGGCGCACCCGCGGACGGCTGGGCGGGCCGGTGCTTCATCGGCAACCGGCCCCAGGAGTGCGCGCCCACCGGGTCGTGGGGCGAGTTCTACGCCGAGCAGCGGGTCCGGCCGTTCGTTCGGATAGCCGTGGACCTCGGAGTCCTCGGCGGCGCCGACCTCGCCGTGGTCGAGCGGGCCTGCGACCGCGTGGCGTCCGGCGAACTCGACGACCCCGACGACGTCCCCGCCCGCCTCCACGGCGACCTGTGGACCGGCAACGTGCTGTGGACCCCGGCGCGGGCCGACGGGGAGGGCGGCGGAGAGAACGACGTCGAGGCCGTGCTCATCGACCCCGCCGCGCACGGCGGCCACCGCGAGACCGACCTCGCGATGCTCGCGCTGTTCGGCTCGCCGCACCCGGAGGAGATCCTCCGCGGGTACGACGAGGCGCACCCGCTTCGGGAGGGATGGCGCGACAGGGTCCCGCTGCATCAGCTGCACCCGCTGGCCACCCACTCCGCCGGGCACGGCGCCGGCTACGCGATCGTGCTGGCCGACGCCGCCCGGCAGGTCCTACGGCTCTAGGCCGGTCAGCCCGCCGCCGGGCTGATGCGGAACACGGAGTCGCGATTGTCGGCGTCGGAGGTCGTCACCAGCAGCGAGCCGTCGGGCTCGGGCGCCAGGGACCGCAGGCGACCGAACTCGCCCTCGAGGAGCACCGACGCGTCGACGACCGACCGGCCGTCCTGGCCGAGCCGGAGCAGGACCAACTTCTGGGTCTTGAGGTTCGCCATCGCGAGCGCTCCCTCCCACTCGCCCCACTCGGGTCCCAGGAACTCAATGTCGGCGGGCGCGAGCGTGGGCGAGCCGGAGGACCAGACGGACTCGACCGCATCCGGGAACTCCTCGGTGTCGGTCATGGGGACGTTCTGGTCGTAGCGTCCGCCGACGTTCGGGTTCCACCCGTAGTTGGCACCTGGCTCGAGGAGGTTGACCTCGTCGTCGACATCCGGACCGTGCTCGGCTGAGTAGACGCGGCCGGATCCGGGTTCGATCGCCAGGCCCTGGACGTTGCGGTGGCCGATGGTGTTGATCACCGAGTCGCCGGTGGCCGGGGTCCCGTCGGGGTTGATGTGCAGTGTCTTGCCGGCCAGGGAGTCGGTGGACTGCGGACCCGTGGCGTTGTACGTGTCGCCGGTGCCCACGAAGAGCGTTCCGTCCGGGGCGGTGAGCAGGCGGCAGCCGCTGTGGATGCCCTCGGCGCCCAGCGGGATGCCGGTGATGGTGTCGCGGACCTTGGTCAGCGCGGACCAGTCCTCGGCGGCCTCGAAGGTGGTGATCCGGTTGTCGCGCTCACCGCCGACCGATCGCGACCAACACACGTGGATTTCGCGGTTCTCGGCGAAGTCGCGGTCCACGGCCATACCCATCAGGCCACTCTCGGACTGGCGGAAGAGGCCCGGCAGGTCGATCGACACGGTGCGCTGCTCCTCGCCTGGGCGCTGCACGAGCATCCGGCCACCGCGCTCGCCGGTGAGGAGGGTGCCGTCCGGGGCACGGACCACGTCCCAGGGGATGTTGAGCCCCTCCATGACGACCGCGGTCTCGACGGCCGGGCCCTCGACGATCTCGACGTCCGGTCCGGCACCGATGCCGGGGGTCGGCGGGAACAGCAGGCCAGGCGGGACGGAACCCGTGTCCACCGACCCGGCCGAACCGGCCCCGAGGGAGCCGAGCTGGGCGGATGCCACGGCAGGCAGCGCGAGAGTCACGGCGGTGGCCGCGGCGGCGAGACCGACAGCGGTTCGGGCGCGGGAACGGGCGGCTGCGCGGCGCGCGCGAGGAGCGGAGCGGTACGGCACGGAGATCTCCCTGGAGTGCGGCATCAAATGTGGTGCGGCCCACAACCTAGGGGTGATGTGGAACCGGCGGTACCGGACCGAGCCGGGACCGTGGCGGTGGCGGTGGCGGTGGCGGTGGCGGTGGCGGGGCCGGGGTGTCACCCTGCTGCGGGCCGGACGCGCAGGACCATGTCCTCGCCACCACCGTTGGAGGTGGTGACGAGCAGCGATCCGCCGGGCTCGGGCGTGATCGAGCGCAGGCGGCCGTACTCGTCGCGCAGGATCGTCGCGGTCGCGGTGACGGAGGTGCCGTCCTCGGACAGCGTCATCAGGACGATCTGGCTGGTCTTGAGCATCGCCACCGCCAGGGCTCCGTCCCACTCGCTCCACGCGGGGTCGTCGAGGAACGCGATCCCGCCCGGGGCGAGGGTCGGGTCCCCGGATCGCCACGCCGCCTCAACAGCATCGGGGAAGTCGCGCATGTCGGTCATCGGTACGTTCTGGTCGTACCTGCCGTCAGAGTTCGGGTCCCAGCCGTAGTTGGACCCGGGAATCACGAGGTTCACCTCGTCGTCGACGTCCGGCCCGTGCTCTGCCGAGACGATCTGGCCAGAGCCCGGCCGCAGGGCCAGCCCTTGCACGTTGCGGTGCCCGTAGGTCAGGACGGGGGAGTCGCCGATCGTGTCGTCGGCCGGCTCGCCGTCGCGGGTGACGTGCAGGATCTTGCCCGAGAGCGACTCGGGGTCCTGGGGCGCCGGGCCGGTGAACGCATCGCCCGTGCCGATGTACAGAGTGCCGTCCGGGTGGACCACGATGCGGCAACCCGAGTGCAGTCCCCGGTCGGCCAGCAGGATGCCGTCCACGAGAACCCGTGGCGACTCGAGGGCGGACCAGTCCTCGGTGGCGGTCCAGGCCGTGACGCGGTTGTCGTCCGCCTCGGCCGAGGAATGGCAGGTGTAGACCTCGCGGCTGGTGGCGAAGTCCTCTGCCAGCGCCATCCCCATCAGGCCGCTCTCGCCCCGGTCGTACAGTTCGCCGAAGTCCGCGTCGACGACGGTCCGCTCCCCGCTCCCGCGGATCGCGTACAGGGTTCCCGAACCCCGCTCGCCGGTGACGATGACGCCCTCGGGGTCGCGGACGACGTCCCATGGGATCGTCAAACCATCCGCGATCGTCTCGACCTCGACGACGGGGCCGGGCGCGAGCGGTTGCCCGGAGGCCCGCGATTCGGGCGGGTTACTGCTCGCGGCGCCACCGCCGTCCCCGTCGTCGGTCGTCGAGCACGCGGCGAGCGGGACGGCGACCGCCACCGCCACGAGAGCGGCCAGCCCTGCGAGGGATCGAGGGAACTCGGTGCGGTGCACTGCTACTCCTGGGCCGGGCCTGGGCGGGGTGGGGGATCCGGTGAGGCGCCCCGTGAGGCCGAACCTATTCGACCCGCGGTGCGCGCGACACCGGAAGACCGGCCTCGGGCACCGCCGGGTCACCCGCCGACCATGGGCCGGATCCGCAGGACCTTGTCCTGGCCATTGCCGTTCGAGGTGGTCGCGAGGACGGTGCCGTCCGGCTCCGATATCAGGGAGCGGATGCGGCCGTACTGGCCCGCGAGGATCTCGACGGAGTCGGTGACCCGAAGTCCGTCGTCGGAGAGCGTCATGAGTGCGACGCGCTGGGACTTGAGCATCGCCACCGCGAGCGCGCCGTTCCACTCGCCCCACGACGGATGGTCGAGGAAGGTGATCCCGCTGGTGGCCCAGGTCGGGTCGCCCGACGACCACACCGCCGTCATCGCGTCGGGGAACTTCTCGAGATCGGTCATCGGGGAGGCGTCGTCGTGGTTACGCGGGATGCCGAGCCGGAAGGGATCCCATCCGTAGTTCCTCCGCGGGAGGATGAGGTTGATCTCGTCGTCGACCAGCGTGCCGTGCTCGGCGGAGAAGACGCGGCCGGTGCCGGGCTGGAGTGCCAACCCCTGCACATTGCGGTGGCCGTATGTCAGGATGCGGGGGTCGGTCCCGTCCTCGCGGATCGTGTCCGGGGCGGGCGAGCCGTCCCGCTCGACATGCAGAACCTTGCCCCCGAGCGACTGCATGTCCTGCGGCACCGAGCCGTGGAACGTGTCGCCCGTGCCGATGTACAGCGAGCCGTCGGGATGGGCGAGGATCCGACAGCCGGAGTGGTGCCCGATGTCCTGCCGGGCGATGCCGGGCACGATGACGTCGATCTCGTCGAGCCGGGACCAGTCGTCGGCTGCGCGCCAGGCGGTGACCCGGCTGTCCCCGGGGACGCCGCCGGGGAAGTCGACGGAGTGGCAGGTGTACACCTCCCGGCTGGTCGCGAAGTCGTGAGCCAGCGCGATGCCCATGAGGCCACTCTCGCCCCCGGCGAACAGCTGGCCAAGGTCGGCCTCGACGTCCGACCGGGTGCCGTCGGGTCGAGCCGCGACGATCTTCCCGGTGCCGCGCTCGCCGGTGACGACGACGCCGTCCGGGTCGCGGACGACGTCCCACGGGATCGTCAGACCGTCCAGCACCACGTCGACTTCGACGGCGGGGCCCGGCTGGAGTGGCGGCGGGAGGGTCTCCCCGCCGCGTGGGCCCACTGAGCCGAGCGAGCCGGGGGCCACTGAGCCGAGCGAGCCGGGGGCCACTGAGCCGAGCGAGCCGGGGGCCACCGAGCCGAGCGAGCCGGTGACGCTGTCCTGCGCGTAGGCGAGGGTGGGCGAGGCCACCGACACGGCGGCGACGGCGGCCACGCCCGCGAGCAGGCGACCGCGGAAGGTGCGAGAGTTCGGGCGGGTCGGGGTGTGGGGTCGCGGTATCGACACAGGGGCTCCGAGGGGAAGGGGACATCGATGTCCGGAACATGGGCGACCCGCGGACGGCCCGCCCTCGGGTTTCTCGAAGACGCTAGCCCACGGGTCCGACACGAACGCCCCGCGCCACCGTCACCGCCCGGTCCACGAGAAGACCGTTCCGCACACCCGCCTCTCGGGCGATGTGTGCGGAACGGTCTTGTCGACGCCGGAGCCCGGTTGGGCCGCGTGCCGGGCGGGGCCTAGAGCTCCTCGATGCTCGCGGTCGCGTGCACGGTCCCCAGCTTCTTGGGATTGCGCACGGTCAGCGACCAGGAGGGATCCCCGGCGCCGCCGCGACGGGCGTAGATTCCCAGCTTGGCCGGCAGGATCACGGGCTTGCCGAACTCCACCGAGTAGCGGGCCCGCTCGGGAATCCCGCCCTCGACCGTGCCGAGCAGCGTGGCGGCCGTCCACATGCCGTGGGCGATGACGTTCGGGAAGCCGAACGCCTTCGCGCCCACCTTGGACACGTGGATGGGATTGCGGTCCCCGGACACGGCCGCGTACTCCGCGATCTGCGCCTCGGACACCGACTTCACGACGGTGGGGTCGCCGATCTCGGCCGCGGTCGGCGGCTCGGGCCTCGGCGGGCGCGGGGCGTCCTTGGCGGGGCTCAGCGAGGTCCGCCGCTTCGAGAGCAGGGCCGACCGTTGCACCCAGGCGGGCTCGTCGTCGTCGCCTGTCCTGATCTCGGTGACCACGTCCAACAGCAACCCGGCGGGGTGCTCCCGCAGGTTCTCCGCGTGCGCGCGGATGTTCAGCTCGTCGCCGACCCGCAGCGGGCGGCGCGATTCGATCTCGTTGGTCAGGTGCACCGACCCCATCGCCGGCACCGGGTAGTCCGGATCCAGCATGAGCTGCATGCTCAGCGGGAACGCCAGGGTGAACGGGTAGGTCAGCGGCAGCTCGTCGGTCAGCCGCAGGCCACAGACGCGGGCGTAGGCGGCCAAGTTGGCCACGTCCACGCGCACGCCGGCGACCTCGACGCCCTTCGACGGCATGGACTTGCCGTCGCGGGAGCCGCCTACGACGGGCAGGGCTCCCACCGCGGCCCTGCCGTACTGGGCGAGCAGGTTGGGGATGGCGGGAAGGCGGGTGTACTCCACGTCAGATCACGCACCCAGCAGGGACTGGCCGCACACGCGGATCACGTTGTTGGTGACCGTGGACGAGGCGGGGTTGGCGAAGTAGGCGATCGTCTCGGCCACGTCGACCGGCAGACCGCCCTGCTGCATGGAGTTCATGCGACGGCCGGCCTCGCGGGTGGCGAACGGGATGGCGGCCGTCATCTGCGTCTCGATGAAGCCCGGCGCCACGGCGTTGACGGTGACGTTCTTCGAGGCCAGCTCGGCCGAGGCGCCGTTGACGAACCCGATCACACCGGCCTTCGAGGCCGCGTAGTTGGTCTGGCCGCGGTTACCGGCGATGCCGGCCATCGAAGACACACCCACGACGCGCGAGCCCTCGCCCAGCACGCCCTTCTCGGCGAGCTCGGCGGTGATGCGCTCGGGGGCGATGAGGTTGACGGCCATGACGGAGTCCCAGCGGGCGCTGTCCATGCCGGCCAGCGTCTTGTCGCGGGTGATGCCGGCGTTGTGGACGAGGACGTCGACGCGGCCGTCGTGACGCTCGGTCACGTGCTTGGCCAGGACCTCGGCGGCGTCGGCGGCGGTGACGTCCAGCGGCAGCGAGGTGCCGCCGACCTTGTTGGCGGTGGCGGACAGCGACTCGCCCGCAGCCGGGATGTCGCAGCAGATCACGTGCGCGCCGTCGCGGGAGAGCACGGCCGCGATCTCGGCGCCGATACCGCGGGCGGCGCCGGTGACGACGGCGAGCTTGCCCTCGAGCGGGCGGTCCCACGATGCCGGGGCGGTGGCCGAGCCGGCCCCCACGCGGAACACCTGCGCGTCGACGTACGCCGACTTGCCGGACAGGATGAACCGCAGGGTGGATTCGAGTCCGGAGGCTCCCGCGTCGGCGTCGGGGGAGACGTACACGAGCTGGACGGTGGAGCCGCGCTTCATCTCCTTGCCGAGCGAGCGGGTGAAGCCCTCGAGCGCGCGCTGGGCGATGCGCTCCTCGACCGAGCCCGTCTCCTCCGGGGTGGTGCCCAGTACGACGATGCGGCCGCTGGCGGCGACGTTGCGGACGACCGGGTTGAAGAACTCGAACAGGGCCTTGAGGTCCTCCGGGCGACGCAGCGAGGTGGCGTCGAAGACGAGACCGGCGAACTTGCCCTCGGCGCCCGCGGCGGCCAGCTCGTAGTCGCCGGCCAGCATCTCCCGGACGGGCTCGGCCAGGCGGCCCTCGCCGCCGATGAGGACGGGACCGTGCAGGGCGGGCTGCCCGGCCTCGTACCGGCGCAGCTGCTCCGGCTGCGGGAGGCCGACCTTGCCGGCGATGAACGACCCCGGGGCCGAGGTCACGAACTGCGAGTAGAGGTCGAGGTTGCCCTGTGCCATGGCGATCATCTCCTGGAGAGGTGCGGTACTACGGGTCGACAAGTAACTTACTGCTGAGTAACAATACGTGCAGGGCCGCGTTTCGGGCCACCGGACACCGAGAACACAACGGGAGTGACACACGTGACCACCAGCCCCCGCAAGGTCGCCATCGTCGGCGGCAACCGAATTCCCTTCGCCCGCTCGAACGGCAAGTACGCGGACGCCTCCAACCAGGACATGCTCACCGCCGCGATCGACGGACTGGCCAGCCGCTACAACCTCCAGGGCAAGCGCGTCGGGTCGGTCGTCGCCGGCGCCGTGCTCAAGCACTCCCGCGACTTCAACCTCACCCGTGAGTCGGTCATCGGCTCGGTGCTCGACTCGGCCAGCCCGGCCTACGACGTCCAGCAGGCCTGCGGCACCGGCCTGGCCGCCGCGATCCAGGTGGCCGACGCGATCGCCCTCGGGCGTATCGAGTCCGGCATCGCCGGAGGCACCGACACCACCTCGGATGCGCCGCTCTCGGTGAACGACGACCTGCGCAAGACCCTCATCAAGGTCAGCTCCGCCAAGTCCACCGTCGACCGCCTGAAGCTCCTCGGTGAGATCCGCCCGCAGGGCCTCGTGCCCGAGCAGCCGCAGAACGCCGAGCCGCGTACCGGGCTGTCGATGGGTGAGCACGCCGCCATCACCGCCCGCGAGATGGGGGTGACGCGCGCCGACCAGGACGCCCTGGCCGTCGCCAGCCACCACAACCTCGCCGCCTCCTACGAGTCCGGTTTCCAGGACGACCTGGTGACGCCGTACCTCGGCGTCGCCCGCGACGACAACATGCGGCCCGACTCCTCCGAAGAGAAGCTGGGCAAGCTCAAGCCGGTCTTCGGCAAGCGCGACGCCGAGGCCCACGGCACCGAGGCCACCATGACGGCCGGCAACTCCACCCCGCTGACCGACGGCGCCTCCACCGTGCTGCTGGCCAGCGAGGAGTGGGCGAAGGAGAACAAGCTGCCGGTCCGCGCCTACCTGGTGGACTCGGAGACCGCCTCGGTGGACTTCGTCCACGGCCACGACGGTCGCACGCCCGACGGGCTGCTCATGGCCCCCACCTATGCTGTGCCGCGGCTGCTGGCCCGCAACGGCCTGACCCTGCAGGACTTCGACTACTACGAGATCCACGAGGCGTTCGCCTCGCAGGTGCTGGCCACCCTGGCCGCGTGGGAGTCCGAGGAGTACTGCACCGAGCGTCTGGGCCTGGACAAGGCCCTGGGGTCGATCGACCGCTCCAAGCTCAACGTCAACGGCTCGTCGCTGGCGGCCGGTCACCCGTTCGCCGCCACCGGCGGCCGCATCCTGGCCGCCGCGGCCAAGCTGCTCGAGCAGAAGGGCTCCGGCCGGGCGCTCATCTCCGTCTGCGCCGCGGGCGGCCAGGGCGTCACCGCGATCGTGGAGCGCTGACCCCCGCACCTCGTCCACCTCGCCGCGGGCTCGTCCCGTGAGTCCGATGAGCGCAGCCCCCGCGTCCGGCGCGGGGGCTGCGCTCATCGGTATCGGTCCGTCATAGTGGTGTTCACAGTGGTTCGGGCGGGGACGTCCCCGGCCGGCGGCCCGCGGGGTTCCGCCGTCCCCCGCTCGGGAGGAGGTGGATGACGCGTGGTCGAGTCCCACGATGACGACACCCCGGCACGCCCCGTCGCGATCGAGGGCGCGGGCCCGCACCCGGCTGCGTCCGACCGACATCGGTACCGGGTGCGGTCGCGGTGGATCTACACCGGTGTGGGCCTGTTCATGGCACTTGCGGTCCTGTACGGCTTCGATCTCGTGCACAGCATCGGCCGGGTCCCGCGCGGGACGGAGGTCGCCGGCATCCAGGTGGGCGGGATGCGGACCGCCGACGCCGAACGGCGACTGATCGCCGAGCTCGGACCGCGGGTCGACGACGAGGTGGATCTGCGCGCCGGGGCCGTGTCGACCACGCTTGACCCCGACTCGGTCGGCCTGTCGGTGGACTGGCAGGGCACGCTCGACCGGGGCGGTGAACAGCCTCTGAACCCGCTGAAGCGGCTGATCAGCGTGGTGTGGTCGACCGAGGTCGGTATCGCCAGCGTCATCCCGGACGCACGGCTGACCGATTTCCTCGAGCGCCTCGCCCTCCAGGCGGACTTCGAGCCCCGCGAGGGCGCCATCTGGTTCGACCGGGATCAGGTCCGCTCGGCCATCCCGCTCGACGGGCAGCGCCTACAGATCGAGAACTCCCGCGACGCGGTGCTCGAGCACTGGCTCGACGACGACGGAGTGGACCTGCCCGTCGACTACACGCCCACCGAGACCGACGCCGAACAGGTGCGGGCGCTGGTCCGGGACGTGGCCGAGCCCGCCGCCTCCCGGGACCTGACGCTGCTGGCCTCGCGGATGCGCGACGACGGCACCGAGCCGGCGACCACCACCGTCACCACCAGGCTCCCCGCCCCGCCACCGGGCCCCGGGCGCGAGCGGCCCGAGCCCCCCGAGCGGGAGATCGAGATGGTCGACCCGGACGACCCGGGCGCGGTGCCGGTGCTGTTCCCCCGCGACCGGATCGGGGAGTACCTCAGCTTCGTCCGCGAGGGCGACGTGCTCGAGCCCCGCTTCGACGCCGACGCCGCCAAGGGGATCCTGGACCCGCTCCTGGAGGAGACCGAGCAGGTGGGCAGGGACGCGAGTTTCGAGTTCAGCGGGTCAAGCGCCACCATCGTGCCCGCGGTCCAGGGACGCACCGTCGAATGGGGCCCGCTGCTCGGTCGGCTGCCCGGGCAACTCACCGACGTCGACGGCCCGCGTGTGCTCCCCGTCGGCTACGTGGGCCGCGACCCCGAGCTGACCACCGCGGAGGCCGAGCAGGCCGGCATCCGCGAGCCCGTCGGCCAGTTCACCGTGGCCGTCGGCGCGAGCGGACAGGCCCAGTCGATGATCGCCTCGCTGGCCGGGCACTTCATCCCGGCAGGCGGGAGCTTCTCCATGGCGGAGGTCGCCGGCACGGTCTCCGGAGACGTGTCCGCCGACGCCGTCGCCACCGCCCTGTTCAACGCGGCGTTCGACTCCGGCGCACAGGACCTCGTCCGCAGCTCCCGCGGTGTCGACGGCGACGCGTTCCCGGCGGGCCGCGATGCCACCGCCTCGGCCGACGTCGGATTCCGAAACGCCCAGGACACCGGCCTGGTGATCGATGCCTCGGGTAGCGGCAACTCGGTGACGGTCCGGCTGTGGGGGACGCCCGAGTACACGGTGAGGGTCTCGACGGCCCCCCGGACCGACATCCGGCGGGCCCAGACCCGGGTCGTCAGCACGGCCGGGTGTACCCCGAGTCCGGGCGCGGACGGGTACACCGCCCGCGTGACCCGGGTCGTCCTGCGCGGCGGCGACACCGTGAGCACCGACACCGTCTCGTCGAGCTACGCGCCGCGAGACCGGATCGTGTGCCGGGCCGAGACTCCCGAGGACGACGATCCCACCTCGTCACCGCCACCACCGCCGCCCGCGCTCCCCGGACCCGGTGACCCGATCCGGATCCCGGGCCTACCGGAGTTCCGCATTCCCGGCGTACCCGGCAACTAGAGCGCCGAATCCGCTACCCGGATTCCGGATCCGCCCTGTGGCTCAGGCTGGTTGTGAGTCGGCGATGGGCGCTGGCGGGAGGGTGTCGAGATGACGGTGGTTGTTCCATCACGCGAGCGCAGCGTTGAGGAGAGGCGGCGGTTGGCGCTTGAGTATGT
>NZ_JBYMTK010000017.1:0-26910 GCF_057773105.1 Dietzia sp. IBK-p2-15D | reverse complement strand
CGACATACTCAAGCGCCAACCGCCGCCTCTCCTCAACGCTGCGCTCGCGTGATGGAACAACCACCGTCATCTCGACACCCTCCCGCCAGCGCCCATCGCCGACTCACAACCAGCCTGAGCCACAGGGCGCTCCCCTGATGCGGGTAGCAGATTCGGAATCGGAGTAGCGGATTCGTGGAGCGTGTGCCGGTCAGCGGGCCCGCGGCACGGCCATCAGGCGAGGAGCTGGCGAGCCATGACCATGCGGTTGATCTGGTTGGTGCCCTCGTAGATCTGGGTAATCTTGGCGTCGCGCATCATGCGCTCGACCGGGAAGTCACGCGTGTACCCGGCGCCGCCGAACAGCTGCACGACGTTGGTGGTGACCTCCATCGCGACATCCGAGGCGAAGGTCTTGGAGGCGGCGGCCATGAAGCCCAGCTTCTCGCCACCGGGCGCGGAGCCGCGCTCGGCGTTGGCGGCGGCCGTGTAGACCATCAGGCGCGAGGCCTGCACCTTCATCGCCATGTCGGCCAGCATGAACTGCGTGTTCTGGAAGTCCGAGATCGCGCGGCCGAACTGCTTGCGCTCCTTGGTGTAGGCGATCGCCGCGTCCAGGGCGCCCTGCGCGATACCGACGGCCTGCGCGCCGATGGTCGGGCGGGTGTGGTCGAGGGTCTGCAGGGCGGTCTTGAAGCCGGTGCCCGGCGCGCCGATGATCCGGTCGCCCGGGATGCGGACGTCCTCGAAGTACAGCTCCGCGGTGGGCGAACCCTTGATGCCGAGCTTCTTCTCGGTCTTGGACACGCCGAAACCCTCGTCGTCGGCGTGGACCATGAACGCGGAGATCCCGCCGGCACCCTTCTCGGGGTCCGTCACGGCCATGACGGTGTACCAGGTCGACTTGCCGCCGTTGGTGATCCACGCCTTGCTGCCGTTGAGGATCCAGTCGTCGCCGTCCTGGCGGGCGCGGGTGCGCATGGCCGCCGCGTCGGAGCCGGCCTCACGCTCGGACAGCGCGTAGGAGGCCATCTTGCCCTCGGCGATCTCGGGAAGGACCTTCTGCTTGAGCTCCTCGCCACCGGCCAGGATCAGGCCCATGGTGCCGAGCTTGTTGACGGCGGGGATCAGCGAGGACGAACCACAGACGCGGGCGACCTCCTCGATCACGATGCAGGCCGCCACGGAGTCCGCGCCCTGCCCGCCGTACTCCTCCGGCACGTGGACCGCGTTGAAGCCCGAGGCGTTGAGCGCGTCGAGGGCCTCCTGGGGGAACCGCTCGTCCTCGTCGACGGCCGCGGCGTGGGGCTCGATCTCCTTCTCCGACAGGGCTCGGATCGCGGCCCGGAGCTCTTCGTGCTCCTCCGCCGGGCGGTACAGGTCGAAGTCGGGGTTACCGGACATATGCGGGCCTCCATGAGGGATTCGTCGGTGCTGATCGCGCGGCGGGCGCCGGCCAGGTTCTCGCGGAGGGGTCGCTGACGCTCGTCGGCCGCCATTATCGCCGCGGGAGACGCGAGGCCGCGTCCGGCCCTTCAAATTACCAGCCGGAAGTCGGCCCCCGTCGGCGCCGTCGGCCCCGCCGCGCCCCCGCGGTGGCGATCAGCCGAGCAGTTGGCGGCGCAGGGCCTCGTCCTTGCGCTCGACCATCGCCTCCAGCTCGGTCTGGAACGCCTCCATTCGTTCGCGCAGGGCGGGGTCGGAGGCGGCGAGGATCCGCACCGCGAGCAGACCCGCGTTCCGCGCCCCGCCGATCGACACGGTGGCCACCGGGACACCGGCGGGCATCTGCACGATCGACAGCAGGGAATCCATGCCGTCCAGGTGCTTGAGCGGCACGGGGACACCGATGACCGGCAGCGGCGTGGCCGAGGCGACCATCCCCGGGAGGTGCGCGGCGCCGCCCGCACCCGCGATCACCACGCGGACGCCCCGGCCGGCCGCCGAACGGGCGTAGTCGAGCATCTTCTGCGGGGTGCGGTGTGCCGAGACCACCCCGACCTCGAAGGTGATCCCGAACTCCGCGAGCGCCTCCGCCGCGGCCTCCATGGTGGGCCAGTCGGAGTCGCTGCCCATGATCAGACCGACCTGCGGCCCGTCCTGTCGCTCGGTCATCTCGTCGCCTTTCGTCGGTGTGGTGCGCTCAGCGTTCCGGTGGTGCACTCAGCGTTCGAAGTCCCCGACGGCAGCCCCCGTGTGGGGGTCCCAGCCGTCGGCCCACTGCGCGTGGGAGAGCCAGTGGGCCGCGAGTTCCGCGACCGCGCGGACGGAGGCCACCTGGTCCGCGTCGTCCGGGTCGACGCCCGGGTCGGCCAGGACGTTGACGTGGCCGATCTTGCGGCCGTGCCGCTCGGACTTGCCGTAGAGGTGCACCTTCGCATGCGGGAACCGGGCGGCGAGGTGGTGGACGCGCTCGTCCATGCTCATCTCCGGCGTCTCGGGAGCGCCGAGGACGTTGGCCATCACGGTGAGGGGCGCGGTCGGGACGGTGGAGCCGAGCGGGTAGTCGAGTACCGCCCGCAGGTGCTGCTCGAACTGACTGGTGGTGGCCCCGTCCATCGTCCAGTGGCCGGAGTTGTGGGGTCGCATCGCTAGCTCGTTGACGAGCACTCCCGGGCGACCGTCCGAGCCGATCACCTCGAACAGTTCCACGGCCATCACGCCGGTCACGTCGAGGTGCTCGGCCAGTCGCAACGCGGTGGCCTGCACGGCCGAGCGCAGGTCGTCGGGCAGCCCGGGGGCGGGCGCGATCGCCACCGAGCAGATCCCGTCGCGCTGGACGGTCTCGACGACCGGCCACACCGCCCCCTGCCCGAACGGGGACCGGGCCACCATCGCGGACAGCTCCCGGGTCCACGGGACGCGGGCCTCTGCCATCATCGGCACCCCGGCGGCGAGCTGCTCGTCGGCGATCCGCTCGGCCTCCTCCAGCGAGCCCGGCATCCACACGCCCCGACCGTCGTACCCGCCCCGCGCGGCCTTGAGGACGATGTTCCCGTCCTGTTCGTCGTGGAAACGTCGGACGTCGTCGAGCGAGTCCACGCCGGTGAACGGCGGGACAGGGGCGCCGATCTCCGCGAGCGCGCGCCGCATGACCAGCTTGTCCTGGGCGTGGATGAGCGCGGACGCGCGGGGACGGACGGCGACCCCGGCGGATTCCAGCTCGAGCAGGATCTGCGGGGGCACGTGCTCGTGGTCGAAGGTCATCACGTCGGCGCCCTCCGCGGCGGCGCGGACGGCGTCGGGATCATCGTGCGCGCCGATCACCACATCCGGCGTGACCTGGGCGGCCGGGTCCTGCGGGTCGGCGGCGAGCACGCGCAGCGTCTGGCCGAGGGCGACGGCCGCCTGGTGGGTCATGCGGGCAAGTTGTCCTCCGCCGATCATCGCCACGACGGGCGTGCCGAGGGGATTGCGGCGGATGCGCGAGTCGTCGTTCACGTCGCCCATGGTCTCACGCGGGGCGGGGTCGTCACCGCCGCCCCGGGAGCCCCCAGCGGAACCGTGGCGCCGCGGCGACCGGAGCGGGCGGGGGCGGGGGTGGCAGTCGCATGAGCTCGTCGTAGACGGCGGCGTGGACGCGGGCGACCTCCGGGACGTGGTCGATCTCCACCGGCGGCAGGTGACCGAGCTCGAGGATCAGGCATCCCGTGCCCAGGGCGCGGTCGGTGAGGGTGTGGCGGAACCTGACGGCGCTGATCCTGCGCAGCGGCACGTCCACGCACCTCCGCGAGGACCCGGCCGGCCGGTAGAGCACCCTCTCGTCGGTGACCACCAGGTCGGTCCGCGTCCACCGGGTCAGGGGCCAGAGTCCGAACCGGAGAACTACCAGGGCGTACAGCACCGCGACCATGGCCCAGGTCGCCGTACGGTCCCCGGCGTGGACCACCTGTACCTCGATGAAGCCGCCGGCGATCCCCGCGAGACCCGCCCCGACCACCGTGACCAGCGCCGGGCGGACGAGGGCGCGCCAGTGCGGGTGGGTGTGGACGATGAGCGTCTCCCCCGGCGCGAGGACCGATCGGATGAAACCCACGGCTCAGCCGCCCCACCGACCGCCGACGCCACGGACGTGGGTGACGTCGCCGGCGGCGACGGCGAACTCACCGTCGGGGTCGACGACGACGAGGCGGCCGTCGCGGTCGACCCTGTCCGCGCGCCCGGTCCGCACGACGTCCCCGGGTAGTTCGACCCTCACCTCGGCGCCGACGGTGGAGCAGGCCTCGGTGTAGGTCGTCATGAGCAGGTCCGAGACGGTCGATCCGCTCCCGCGCTCGCACTTGCGCCACTGGCGGTGGCGCAGAGCCAGCGCCTCCAGGACGGCGCGGGCCACGCCGTCCCGGTCACCGGACCCGCCGGCCAGCGCCAGCGAGGTGGCGTGGGGCACCGGCAGCTGCTCGCGGGTGAGTGAGACGTTGATGCCGACCCCCACCACCACGGCCGGCAGCCGGACGGGGAAGTCCCCGCCGCCCGGGACGGTGGTCATCTCGGCGAGGATGCCGGCGATCTTGCGCCCGTCCACCAGGACGTCGTTGGGCCACTTGAGCGTCGCGTCCACGCCACCGGCCTCGCGCAGCCCGTCCCTCACCGCGAGACCGGTGACGAGGGGCAGCCATCCGAAGAGGGTCGGCGAGATCGCTCCGGGGCGCAACAGGACGCTCACGGCGACCTGCGTGCGCGGCGGGGCGGTCCACACGCGACCGAGGCGACCGCGGCCGGACGCCTGGTGCTCGGCCAGCAACACGCTGCGGTCGGGGGCACCCCCGGCCGCGCGGGAGATCAACTCGGCGTTCGTCGACCCGATGTCGTCGACGACGTCGAGTGACGAGTACGGCGCGTCCGGGCCCTCCACCAGAGCGCGACGGAGCGCGTCGGCGTCCAACCTGGGCGGGATCTCGGTACCTGGATCTGCGTGCACGACCCCCAGCGTATGTCGCCGCTCGGACATCGGGCGGGGTCGCCGCCGGGGGATGTACGCCGGGTCACGTCGCCACGGAGGCGGGTCACTGGTTAGAGTCTTGCAACATGACGACTGCCTCAGAACCGGACGTGAGCGCCGACGTCCAGACGGACGCTGCGACCCCCGACATCCACACGACCGCCGGGAAGCTGTCCGAGCTGCGTCGGCGCCTCGACGAGGCCCGGGCCCCGATGGGGCAGGCCGCGGTGGACAAAACACACGACAAGGGCCTGATGACGGCCCGCGAGCGCATCGAGAACCTTCTCGACCCGGGCTCGTTCGTCGAGATCGACGCCCTGGCCCGCCACCGGGCCACGACGTTCGGTCTCGCCGAGCGCCGGCCGCTGGGCGACGGTGTCATCACCGGCTACGGCACGATCGACGGCCGGAGCGTCTGCGTCTTCTCGCAGGACGCCACCGTCTTCGGCGGGTCGCTGGGCGAGGTCTACGGCGAGAAGATCGTCAAGGTCATGGATCTGGCCCTCAAGACCGGCCGTCCGATGATCGGCATCAACCACGGCGCCGGCGCCCGGATCCAGGAGGGCGTCGTCTCGCTCGGCCTGTACGGCGAGATCTTCCACCGCAACGTCCTCTCGTCGGGTGTCATCCCGCAGGTCTCCCTGATCATGGGCCCGTCGGCCGGCGGCCACGTCTACTCCCCCGCGCTGACCGACTTCACCGTGATGGTCGACAAGACGTCGCAGATGTTCGTGACGGGCCCCGACGTCATCAAGACCGTCACCGGCGAGGAGGTCTCGCAGGAGGAACTCGGCGGCGCCACCACGCACATGACCAAGTCGGGCGTGTCCCACTACACCGCCAGTGACGAGCAGGACGCCCTGGACTTCGTCAAGGACCTGCTCTCCTACCTCCCGAGCAACAACCGTGCCGAGGCCCCGCGGTTCCCGTTCCCCGTCGCCGAGGGTGCGATCGAGGACAACCTCACGCTCGAGGACCACGATCTCGACACGATCATCCCCGACTCCTCCAACAGCCCGTACGACATGCACGAGGTCATCTCGCACATCGTCGACGACGGCGAGTTCCTGGAGATCCAGGGCCAGTACGCGATGAACGTCATCGTCGGTTACGGCCGTATCGAGGGCCGCAGCGTGGGCGTGGTCGCCAACCAGCCCACCCAGTTCGCCGGCTGCCTGGACATCAAGGCCTCCGAGAAGGCCGCCCGCTTCGTCCGTACCTGCGACGCGTTCAACATCCCCATCCTCACGCTGGTCGACGTGCCGGGCTTCCTGCCCGGGACCGGCCAGGAGTTCGACGGGATCATCCGCCGCGGCGCCAAGCTGCTCTACGCCTACGGTGAGGCCACCGTCGGCAAGGTCACCGTCATCACCCGCAAGGCCTACGGTGGCGCGTACGACGTCATGGGCTCCAAGCACATGGGCGCCGACATCAACCTCGCGTGGCCGACCGCAGAGATCGCCGTCATGGGCGCCTCCGGAGCCGTCGGCTTCGTCTACCGCGACCAGCTCAAGCAGGCCGCGGCCAACGGCGAGGACGTCGACGCACTCCGGCTCAAGCTCCAGGCCGAGTACGAGGACACCCTCGTCAACCCGTACGTCGCCGCCGAGCGTGGCTACGTCGACGCGGTCATCCCGCCCTCGCACACCCGCCTGCAGGTCGCCCAGGCACTGCGGCTGCTCGACCGCAAGGTCGTCGAGGTGCCGGCCAAGAAGCACGGGAACATCCCGCTGTGACCGGCGAGCAGCAGCAGGACCCCGCCGGGCAGCCGGAGAAGCCGTTCTTCGAGATCGTGGGCGGCAACCCCACTCCCACGGAGGTGGGCATCCTGTCCGCGGTCTTCGCGACCGCGCAGGGGAACGCCGCCCACGCGAGTGAGCACGACACCGGCGTCAGGGATGACTGGGGATCCTACGAGGACCGCCTGCGTCCGCCGTTCGGATACAGCCCGAGCTCGTTCCTCAACCGCCGCCAGTACTGAGCGCAGAGGACGGGCCGCACCACGAGCCGCCCCCGTCCCCGTCCCCCACGCGTGCCGATGCACGCGCTGGAGCACGGGCACGGGGGCGGCTGTGTCGTATCAGGGCTGCTGCGTCGGATCAGTAGGGTGGTGGCACCGCCGCCGGACCGGTCGGCGGGCAGTTCTCGAGGAGGACCGTCGATGTCCGAGGAAGCCACCTCCGCCGGGCGGGAGGCCACGTCTCCCGGGCGGGACGCCGGGGCATCCGGCGGTCCCACCCGCGACCCCGTGGCCGAGGATCGCGATCACGGCCGTCGTGCCGGCACCGACGAGGGCACCGCCACGCACCACACCGACGTCATCGGGAGGGCGGCGCCGTCCGCCACCCGCCCCGGGGCCACGGTCGTCCACCAGGACGAGACCGCCAAGATCGTCGCGTTCGAGTTCGACGAGGGCCAGGAGATGCCCGACCACGCCGCGTTCCACCCCATCCTGATCCAGCTGCTGCGGGGACGCGTGGAGTTCGGCCTGCCGGACCGCACACTCGAACTGCGCACCGGCGAAATCCTCCACCTCACCGCCAAGCTCCGGCACCGGGTCCGGGCACTCGAACCCACCACGCTGACCATCACGATGCTGCTGCCGCGGTCCTGACCCGGTGGCTACGCTGAGGCCCATGATCGCGCTCGTCCTCGCCTCCGCCTCCCCGTCCCGACTGCGGATCCTCGAGCAGGCGGGGGTGGACCCGCTCATCCGCCACCCTCAGGTCGACGAGGACGCCCTGCAGGCCGCCCTGCCGCCGGGAACCCCGCACGTGCGGGTCGTGGAGGAACTGGCCCGCGCCAAGGCGGAAGACGTCCTGCAGCGCGAGGGCGAGTCTCTCGCGGCCGAGGCGAGGTCGGCCGGTGCCGACACACTCGTGGTGGTCGGGTGCGACTCGATGCTGTTGGTCGACGGCCACCTCGAGGGCAAACCCCACACCTACGAGCGCGCCATGGAGCGCTGGCGGAGGATGCGCGGGCGTCACGGGGTGCTGCTCACCGGCCACGCGCTGATCGTGGCCGATCTCACCGGCGACGACCCCCTCGCCGTCACCTACTCCGAGACCGACACGTCCGACACCACGGTGCACTTCGGCGCACCGTCCGACGCCGACCTCGACGTGTACCTGCGCACCGGGGAGCCGCTCGAGTGCGCGGGCGCGTTCACGATCGAGTCACTCGGGGGCTGGTTCATCGACCGGATCGAGGGCGACCCGTCGAGCGTGATCGGGCTCAGCCTGCCACTGCTGCGACGACTCCTCGAGGGTGCCGGAATCAACGCCCACCGCGTCTGGCGACCCGAGCTCCGGACGTGAATCCACCCGGGTTTCCCCACCCGGGGACGTGACCGGCCCAACAACTTCGCAGGTCAGGCCGCCCGGCGCCCGGCGGGCCCGCCCCCGCGGGCCAGCCCTTGGACCCCCAACACCACACATGAGGGGGGCCTCTCATTAGACTGCGGAAGAACTCGGTGGGCCCCACGGCCGATCGACAGTAGAGACGTTTACCTCCAGGAGGCCCTGAGTGCCCAGTCATGCCAGCTCTCACATCACCAAGGTCCTCGTCGCCAACCGCGGCGAGATCGCCGTCCGTGTGATCCGTGCGGCGAAGGACGCCGGCCTGGCCAGCGTGGCCGTATACGCCGAGCCCGACGCCGACGCACTGTTCGTCAAGCTGGCCGACGAGGCCTTCGCTCTGGGAGGCACCACCTCCGCGGAGTCGTACCTGGTCTTCGACAAGATCCTCGACGCCGCCGCCAAGTCCGGCGCGGACGCCATCCATCCCGGCTACGGCTTCCTGTCCGAGAACGCCGACTTCGCGCAGGCCGTCATCGACGCAGGCCTGATCTGGATCGGCCCCCCGCCGCAGGCGATCCGGGACCTCGGCGACAAGGTCACCGCCCGCCACATCGCCGAGCGGGCCAACGCCCCCATGGCCGCCGGCACCAAGGACCCCGTCGCGGGTGCCGACGAGGTCGTGAAGTTCGCCGAGCAGTACGGCCTGCCCATCGCAATCAAGGCCGCCTTCGGCGGTGGCGGTCGCGGTATGAAGGTCGCCCACAGGATGGAGGAGGTCGCCGAGCTCTTCGAGTCGGCCACCCGTGAGGCCGTCGCCGCGTTCGGTCGCGGCGAGTGCTTCGTCGAGCAGTACCTCGACAAGGCCCGCCACGTCGAGGCCCAGGTCCTCGCCGACCAGCACGGCAACGTCATCGTCGCCGGCACCCGCGACTGCACCCTGCAGCGCCGCTTCCAGAAACTCGTCGAGGAGGCCCCCGCGCCGTTCCTCACCGACGACCAGCGCAAGCGGATCCACGACTCCGCCAAGGCCATCTGCAAGGAGGCCGGCTACTACGGCGCCGGCACCGTCGAGTACATGGTCCAGGGCGACACGATCTCCTTCCTCGAGGTCAACACCCGCCTCCAGGTGGAGCACCCGGTCACCGAGGAGACCGCGGGCATCGACCTCGTCCTGCAGCAGTTCAAGATCGCCGAGGGCGAGGTGCTCGAGTTCACCGAGGACCCCGCCCCGCGTGGCCACGCCTTCGAGTTCCGCATCAACGGCGAGGACGCGGGTCGCGGCTTCCTGCCCGCCCCCGGCACCATCACCGGTTACCACGAGCCCACCGGCCCGGGCGTGCGCATGGACTCGGGCGTCGAGCAGGGTGACACGATCGGCGGCCAGTTCGACTCCATGCTCGCCAAGCTGATCGTGTGGGGCGAGGACCGCGACCAGGCACTCGCCCGCTCGGCCCGCGCCCTGGCCGAGTACAAGATCGAGGGCATGGCCACGGTCCTGCCGTTCCACCAGCACATCGTCACCAACCCGGCATACGTCGGTGACGGCAAGAGCTTCGACATCTACACCAAGTGGATCGAGGAGGAGTGGGACAACCCGATCGAGCCGTGGTCGCCCACCGGTGCGCCGGCCGACGACGACGAGCCCGTCGAGCGCAAGAAGGTCGTCGTCGAGGTGGACGGACGTCGCGTCGAGGTCTCCCTGCCCGGTGACCTGGCCTTCGGCGGCTCCCATGCCGGCGGCACGGTCCGCCGCAAGGCCAAGTCCCGCACCCGTGGTGGCGCCGCCGGTGCGGCCGCGTCCGGGGACGCCGTGTCGGCTCCGATGCAGGGCACGGTCGTGAAGGTCGCCGTCGAGGAGGGCCAGGAGGTCTCCGCCGGCGACCTGGTGGCCGTGCTCGAGGCCATGAAGATGGAGAACCCGGTCACCGCGCACAAGGACGGCGTCATCACCGACCTCGCCGTCGATGCCGGCGCCGCCGTGACCCAGGGAACGGTCCTCTGCGAGATCAAGTGACCTCGTGACGTAGTGGGCGTTCTCGCGCCCACCACGTGCCGAATCCCTGGCGCATCTGCGTCGAACTCGAATCCGCCCCTCGGATCTCGATCTCCGCCCCGGCCCCCGGGAGCGAGTCGAGATGCGAGGGGCGGATTCGTCGTCAGGGAGTCCGGACGCGGCCGGGCCACTCCACCCGCGGGCGGGCCACCCGGCCGGCCTGCGCGGACGCGGCCGGGCCACTCCAACCGCGGCCGGGCCACCCGGCCGGCCCGCCCGCACGGGGCCGGGTCAGCCGGTCGAGCTGTCGACCACGGGCTGGGCGCTGGCGGGATCGAAGGTCGCGTCCGCGAGGAACTCCCGGACCTCGGGCACACGCCGGAGGAATCCGTCCGCCTCGTCGTCGGACTCCGCCACCTGGCTCGCTTCTTCGGCGGCGACCCGCCGCTCGAACAGCTCCACCTCCCTGGCGATGCGGTCGTCGTCCCAGCCGAGAACGCCCGCCATCAACTCGGCGACCTCGCGGGCGCAGTCGACGCCACCGTGCTGGTACTCCATGGAGATCCGGGTGCGTCGCACGAGGACGTCCTCGAGGTGCAGGGCGGCCTCCGCGAGGGCGGCGTGCACGATCTCCACGCGCAGGTAGCGCTCGGCTCCCCGGACGGGATCGAGGAGGTCGGGCCTGTCGGCGGCGAGCTCGAGGACGTACTCGGCGAGCGTCCCGTACCGCCCGAGGAGATGCTGCATCTGGTCGTCGCGGATCTCGTACTGGTCGGCGATCCGGTCGGCGCGGTTGACCATCCCGGGGTAGCCGTCGGCGCCCAGCAGCGGGATCCGGTCGGTCGTCGACGGCGGCACCTCGGCGGCCCGCTCCCCCAGTTCCGCCACGGCGGCGTCCACCGCGTCGGCGGCCATCACGCGGTAGGTCGTGTACTTGCCGCCCGCCACGACCACCGCGCCGGGGGCCACGGTCATCACGGCGTGTTCGCGGGAGAGCTTGGCGGTGGAGTCGGCGCCGCCGGAGAGCAGCGGGCGCAGGCCGGCGTACACGCCGCGGACGTCCTCGCGCCGGATCGGGGTGGTGAGCACCGAGTTGACGTGGCCGAGGATGTAGTCGATGTCCGCGCCGGTGGCCGCCGGGTGGGCGAGGTCGAGCTGCCAGTCGGTGTCGGTGGTGCCGATGATCCAGTACTCGCCCCACGGGATGACGAACAGCACGGACTTCTCGGTGCGCAGGATGAGCGCGGCCTCGGAGTCCACCTTGTCGCGGTCCACCACGATGTGCACGCCCTTGGACGCCCGCACGGTGAAGCCGCCCTCCTCGCCGAGCATCTTCTGCAGCTGGTCGGTCCACACCCCGGCGGCGTTGAGCACGGCCCCGGCCCGGACGTCGGTCTCGCGACCGGTCTCGGCGTCACGCACCCGCACGCCGGTGACCCGGTCGCCGTCCCGCAGGTAGCCGATCACCTGGGTGGAGTTGGCCACGACCGCCCCGTGGTGAGCGGCGGTGCGCGCCAGGGTGAGAGTGTGGCGGGCGTCGTCGACGAGGGTGTCCCAGTAACGGATCCCGCCCACGACGGCGTCCTCGCGCAGCCCCGGGGCCACCCGGCGCGCTCCCGCGCGGCTGTAGTGCTTCTGCGGCGGGACGCTCTTGGAGCCGCCCATCAGGTCGTAGAGCACGAATCCTGCGGCCATGTAGGGGCGTTCCCAGAACCGACGGGTGAGCGGGAAGAGGAACTTCAGCGGCGTGACCAGGTGCGGGGCCAGGCGCGTCATGCTGAGTTCGCGCTCGTGGAGGGCTTCGGCCACCAGGCCGAAATCGAGCTGCTCGAGGTAGCGCAACCCGCCGTGGAACATCTTCGAACTGCGGGAGGACGTGCCGGCGGCGAAGTCGCGGGCCTCGACGAGCGCCACGTTCAGCCCCCTGGTGGCCGCGTCGAGCGCGCTGCCGGTGCCCACCACACCGCCGCCCACGATCACGATGTCGAAGGTGTCCTCCGACAATCTGCGCCAGGCCTCGGCGCGGCGGTCGGGGCCGAGGACCGATCGGGACCTGGTCGTGGGCATGGGCGCTCCCTCCGGGGCCGTGCGCGGGTTCCGGCCCGTCGCCGACGACTCTACGCGCGAGGCGGACGTGTCCACGCGAACGCGGACGTAGTCTTGGCCGTGTGACTCGCAGCTCCTACATCCTCGCGATCGACCAGGGCACCACCTCGACACGGGCGATCCTCTTCGACGACCGGGGCATGCCGGTGCCCGCGGCGACGGCGCAGGTCGAGCACCGGCAGATCCTGCCGAGGGCGGGCTGGGTCGAGCACGACCCGCTGGAGATCTGGCAGAACGTCCGCGCCGCCATGGCCCAGGTCGCGAGCAGCGTGGACCTCGAACCGGCGGCGGTGACCGCCATCGGCATCACCAACCAGCGCGAGACGGTGGTGGTGTGGGACCGGGAGACCGGCGATCCGGTCTACAACGCGATCGTGTGGCAGGACACCCGCACCTCCGGCATCTGCGCACGGCTGTCCGAGGCCCACCCGGACGGCGACGACCGGTTCCGCGCCGCCACCGGCCTGCCCCTGTCGACGTACTTCGCCGGCCCCAAGATCCGGTGGATCCTCGAGCACCTGGACGAGCGGGGCGAACGCGGGACCGAGCGGGCCGAGGCCGGGGAACTGCTGGCGGGGACCATCGACTCGTGGTTGGTGTGGAACCTCACGGGTGGGCGCCGGGGTGGCGACGACGGCGAGGCGGCCCTCCACGTCACGGATGTCACCAACGCGTCGCGGACCCTGCTCATGGATCTGCGGTCCCTGGAGTGGGGTGACGAGCTGTGCCGTGAGGTCGGCGTCCCCCGGGCGATGCTGCCGCGGATCGTCCCCTCCTCCGGCGTGCTGGGGCACGTGACGACACGGCGGATGTTCGGCGGCACGCCCATCGCCGGGATCCTCGGCGATCAGCAGGCCGCGATGTTCGGGCAGACCTGCTTCGAGCCGGGCGAGGCCAAGAACACCTACGGCACGGGCGCGTTCCTGCTGCTCAATACGGGCACGACGCCGCAGTTCAGCGAGAACGGTCTGCTCACCACCGTCTGCTACCAACTGGGCAATGCGGATCCCGTGTACGCCCTGGAGGGCTCGGTGGCGGTTGCCGGGTCGCTGGTGCAGTGGCTGCGCGACAACCTCGGGGTGATCTCCACCGCCGACGAGACCGAGGACCTCGCGACGTCATTGGAGGACAACGGCGACTGCTACCTGGTGCCGGCGTTCTCCGGGCTGCTCGCCCCGCGGTGGCGGCCGGACGCCCGCGGCGTGATGGTGGGCCTGACCCGCTTCCACACCCGGGCGCACCTGGCGCGGGCCGCGCTCGAGGCGACGGCCTTCCAGAGTCGCGAGATGGCCGCCGCGATGGTCGCCGACGCCGGGGAGTCCGCCGATTCGCTGCGGGTGGACGGTGGGATGGTGGTCAACGACTTCCTCATGCAGTTCCAGGCCGACATCCTCGGGGTGGACGTGATCCGGCCGGAGGTCACCGAGACCACCGCACTGGGTGCCGCGTTCGCCGCCGGGCTGGCGGTGGGTCAGTGGGACTCCCCCGACCGGCTCCGTGAGCTGTGGAGGGAGGACTGCCGCTGGACGCCGCAGATGCCCGAGGAGGAACGTCAGCGGTTGATCAACCGGTGGGACGAGGCGGTCGAGCGGACGCTGGGCTGGGCGGACGTCGAGGGCTGACCCGGCGGCGACCGGTGCGATGGGCACGCTCGGTCGGCGGGTGCGGTCGACGGGGTGTCAGACGGCGTGGAAGACCGCCGGCCGCAGCGGACGCACGGCCAGTCGGGAGCCCGTCCCGACGCGCTGACCCGTCGGTACCGGCACGGCGCAGATCTGGTCGGTGCCGTCGAATCGCATCCGCACCAGGGTCCGGGCACCCCCGAACTCGACGGCGGTGCACACGGCGTGACCCCGGATCTCCTCGTCGTCGTACCCGTCGTCGTACCCGACCTCGTGCCCGGCGGCCCCGACACCGCGCACCTCCAGGCTCTCGGGGCGCCACAGGACGGTCCCCCGTCCCTCGGCGGGCGAGTCCAGCGGCACGGTGCCGAGAACCGTCTCCGCGGTCGCGCCGGTCGCCGTGGCCGGCAGGGCGACGGTCTCGCCGGAGAGGTCGGCGACCCCGCGGCTGACCGGATGGTGGTAAAGCCGCTCGGGGGTGTCGACCTGGGCGAGCTCGCCGTCGATGAGGACCGCGACGCGGTCAGCCGTCGCCATCGCCTCGGAACGGTCGTGCGTGACGAGGATGGAGGTGGCCCCGGCCTCGGCGAGCAACGCCGCGACCTCCGCTCTCACCGCTCCGCGCAGGGCCGCGTCGAGCGCGCTGAAGGGCTCGTCGAGCAGGATCAGCCCGGCGCCGGGGGCGAGTGCCCGCGCGAGCGCCACCCGCTGCTGCTGACCGCCCGACAGCTGCGACGGCCGGTCACCCGCCCGGTCCGCCAGCCTGACCAGGTCGAGCACCTCGCGGACCCGCTCGGCACGCTCGGCGCGGCCGCGCCACCTCGCCAGGGGGCCAGGCGGCACCAGGCCGAACCCCACGTTGTGCGCCACGTCCAGGTGGGGGAACAGCGCGCCCTGCTGGGGGACCAGCCCGATCCCGCGCCGCTGGGCACTGAGCCGGTCGATGCGGCGGCCGTCCAGCAGGATCCGGCCGGACGACACCGGGTGCAGGCCCGCGATCATGCGCAGCATCGTGGTCTTCCCCGATCCGGAGGCGCCCAGGACCGCCACCGATTCTCCCGCCTCCACCCGGAGGGAGACGCCACGGACGACCGGGGAGCCGTCGTAGCCGCCCGAGACGGAGTCGAGTTCGAGTACCCCGCCGGGGCTGGGCTTCCAGGTCATGTCGCGCTCCGTTCGGTCTCGCTCGCCCGGCCCGAGGCCGCGGTCGCCGTGCCCGGGTCGCGTCGGCCGCCCGCGCCCCAGCCGAACGACCTACTCAGCACGAACGCGGGGATGACGGCCACGACGACCAACATGGCGGCGTAGGGGGCCGCCTGCGAGTAGGCCGCCACCTCGGTGTGCGACCACATCGCGGTGGCGAGGGTCTCCGTGCCGGTGGGCCGCAACAACAACGTGGCGGGCAGTTCCTTGGCCACGCTGAGGAACACGAGGCTCGCGCCCGCGAGGATCCCCGGCATCGCCAGTGGCGCGACCACCCGGGCGAATGTGCGCAGACGCCCGGAGCCCAGGCCGGCCGAGACGTCCTCGAGGCTCACCGGGATGGCGCTGACCGACGAGCGCACCACTCCCACCGCGAGCGGCAGGAACAGCACCACGTAGGCGAACACCAGCATCGGTGTCTGCTGGTAGAGCCCCGGCACCAGCCGGATCCCCACGAACACCACCGCGAGGCCCACCGTGATGCCCGGGAGCGCGAAACCGACCTGCGCGACGGTCTCGGTGGCCCGCGCGACGAGCCCGTCCGAGCGCGCCGCGAGGATCCCGATCGGCAGCGCCAGCACGATGGTGGCCAGCGCCGCCACGGCCGAGACCCCGGCGGTGGTGCCTGCGGCCTGGAACACCGGCGCCCACGAGACGTCCACGCTCGCCGCCGCGCGCACCCACCGGGCGAGGCCGACGAGTGGGCCGAACACCCCGCCCGCGAGGATGACGGCGACGACGACGAGGGCGAGCCCCTTCAGGCGACCCAGCGGTAGCCGGGTGGGCGCCGAGTCCACCCCGGCGCCGACCCTCGCGACCTCGCCGCGTCGGGCCCGCCGCTCCCCGACCATCACGACCAGGGCCAACGCGATGAGGACGCACGCCAGGACGGCCGCCGGGACGCGGTCGAACGCCGCCCGGTAGGAGTGGTAGATGCCCAGCGTGAACGCCTCGTAGCGGAGCATCGCGACCGCACCGAAGTCGGACAGCGTGTACAGCGCCACCAGGAGCCCGCCCGCGGCGACCGCCGGTCGGATCTGTCGGAATGTCACCCCGAACACGGCACGGGTGGTGCCGTGCCCGAGGGTGCGCGCGACCTCCTCGAGTCCCGGGTCCACCCGCCGGAGGGCGGCGGAGGCGGGGAGGAACACGTACGGGTAGCAGGAGATGGTGAGCACCGCGACGGCCCCCGGCAACCCGAGGACCTCCGGGAAGTCGGCCACCCAGAGGTAGCCGAGGACATACGACGGCGTGGCCAGCGGAACGCACAGGAGCGCACCGATGACCGGGGCCCCCGGTAGGTCGGTGCGGACCACGAGCCACGCCATCCCCACCCCGACGATCACGCTGGCGGTGGTGACCAACACGACCAGCACGACGGTGTTGCCGAGGAGGGTCAGCGTCCGACCGGAGCCGAGCACCTCGGCGGCGGACGCCGGGCCCCGTTCGCCCGCCCGGATGACCAGGTAGACCAGCGGGATGAGCGTCGCCGCACACGCCAGCACGGCGGCCGCCCCGAGGAGGGGCCGGCCGCCGCGCAGTCGCGTCAGCAGGTCGATGTCCGGTCCGTCAGATCATGCCGACGCGGGCGAGCATGGCCTGCGTCTGCTCGAGACCGTCCAGCTGACCGAGGTCGATGTCCGGGCCGCCGAGCGTGTCCAGCGGTGGGAGGCCGGCCGCGTCCGTGGCGATCCCCGGGACCACGGGGTACTCGCTGGTCTCCTCGACGAAGTACGTCTGGGCCGGCTCGGCCAGGAGTGCCTCGACGACGCGGCGGGCGTCGTCGGGGCGGTCCGTGGAGGCGAGGATCGCGACGCCCGCCACGTTGACCAGCGCACCCGGATCACCCTGCGCCATGTACTTCACGCGGGCGCGCATGTTCTCCGCGCCCCTCTCCGCGGCCGAGTTGTACCAGTAGTAGTGGTTGGTCAGCCCGAGTTCGACCGTGCCCGCGTCGACGGCCTGCAGGAGCGCGTTGTTGTTCTCGAAGGTCTGCGGGTCGTTGGCGAGGAAGTCCCGCAGCCACTGCTCGGCGGCCTCGTCGCCCCGGTCCACCCGCAGCGCCGTGACGAAGGACTGGAACGATGCATTGGTGGGCGCGTAGCCCACGCGCCCCTTCCACTCGGGAGCCAGGACCGCGTCGATGGTGTCGGGCACCTCGGCCTCGTCCAGTGTCGCGGAGTCGTAGATCAGGACGCGCGCCCGCAGGCTGGTCGCGACCCAGGTGCCGTCCGCCGCGCGGTATTCCGCGGGGACGACCTCGGTCACGGACTCGTCGAGCTGCTGCAGCAGGCCCGCGTTGTCGAGGGCACCGAGGGCCCCGGCGTCCTGCGAGAAGAACACGTCCGCGGGGCTGGCCTCCCCCTCCTCCGCGATCTGCGCCGCCATCTCGGGGGTGGAGGCGTACCGCACCTCGATGTCCACGCCGGTGGAGTCCGAGATCTGCTCGATCAGCGGGGCCACGAGGCTCTCGCTGCGACCGGAGTAGAGCACCAGCGCGTCCGATTCGTCCGAGTCCGAGGTGCAGGCCGCCAGCCCGAGCACGAGGGATCCGGCGGCGGCCAGGGCTGCAACACGACGCAGCTTCATTGTGGCTCCTTAGCGGTTCCCGACGCCGTGTCGTCGACGTCGACGGAGCTTAGCCTAACCAGAACGGCCCCTCCGGACAGTGCGCAGGGCACGCGACATCGTCTCCATCGCACCGGAAACCGGGGCGCCGGATGCCTGTCAGTCGAGGTCGTCGTGGCGCATGAGCTGGCGCGCCGCCTCGGTGATCGTGCCCGTCATCGACGGGTAGACCGAGAACGAGCCCGCGAGATCGCCCACGGTGAGCTGGTTCCGCACCGCCACCGAGATCGGCAGGATGAGCTCGGAGGCGGTGGGGGCGACGACGACCCCGCCGACCACCACGCCCGACGCCGGGCGACAGAAGAGCTTGACGAACCCGCGGCGCAGGCTGCGCATCTTGGCCCGGGGGTTGCCCGCCAGCGGCATCACCTCGACGCGGGCCGGTACCTCGCCACTCTCGATCTGCGCGTGCGAGATGCCGACGGTGGCGATCTCCGGCCGGGTGAACACGGCCGAGGCCACGGTCTTGAGCTTGATGGGGCTGACGCCCTCGCCGAGCGCGTGGTACATCGCAATGCGGCCCTGCATGGCGGCCACGGAGGCGAGCGGGAACAGGTCGGTGCAGTCGCCGCCGGCGTAGATCCCCGGCGCGGTGGTACGCGAGACGCGGTCGACCTTGATGTGGCCGCTGCGCTGCAACTCGACACCGGCGCTCTCCAGTCCGAGGCCCTCGGTGTTGGGCACGGAACCGACGCAGATGAGGGCGTGGGATCCCTTGACCGTGCGACCGTCCCCGAGGCGGACGATGATGCCGTCCTCGAAGTGCTCGACCGCGTCGGCGCGCGCGTGCTTGACTAGCGAGACGCCCCGCTCACTGAGCGCCTCCTCCAGCACCAGGGCGGCGTCGGCATCCTCGTGCGGCAGCACACGGTCGCGACTGGAGACCATGGTGACCTTGACGCCCATCTCCGTGAACGCCGAGACGAACTCCGCACCGGTGACGCCCGAACCGATCACCACGAGGTGCTTGGGCAGCTCGGTGAGGTCGTAGAGCTGACGCCAGTTGAGGATCCGCTCGCCGTCCGGCTCGGCCCCCGACAGCACCCGGGGACTGGAGCCGGTGGCGATGAGCACCACGTCGGCGTCGAAGATCTTCTCCTGTCCGTCGTCGAACGTCACGGCCACCCGGTGGGAGGCCATGCCGGGCTGGGAGTCGTGCAGACGGGCCCGTCCGGACAGCAGCCGCACGCCCTCACGCTGGAGCTGCGACCGGATGTCCGCGGACTGGGCGCGCGCCAGGGACTTGACCCGGCCGTTGACCTGACCCAGCTTGTAGGCGGTGGGATCGAAGTGCGCCTGGACGCCCATCTCCTCGGCCCGGCGCATGTCCGTGCGCACGCCGGTGGTGGCGATGAACGTCTTGGACGGCACGCAGTCACTCAGGACACAGTTGCCGCCGATGCCGTCGGAGTCGACGATCGTGACGTCCGCACCGTACTGGGCCGCGACCAGCGCGGCCTCGTAGCCGGCGGGGCCGCCGCCGATGATGATGATGCGTTGCGTCACATGTCCTCCACGGCTCACAGGGGTAAGGGCCGGGCGCCGCAGCCCGCTGTGGCGGATCGCGTCACGTCCGCCGTACACGGTAGTCGAACGCCTCGATCGGGGACGCCGGGACATCTGGCCGCCACCGCCGAAGGGGCTAGGGTTGTGGGCGTGCCTCTCTACGCCGCGTACGGGACGAACATGTATCCCGATCAGATGAACACCCGCGCGCCGCACTCGCCCTTCGCGGGGACGGGCTGGCTCGAGGGCTGGCGCCTGACCTTCGCCGGGGACGACCCCACGTGGGAGGGCGCCGTCGCCACCGTCGTCGAGGACCCGGACTCCAGGGTGTTCGTCGTGCTCTACGACGTCCCCGACGAGGACGTCCGCGCCCTCGACCGCTGGGAGGGCACGGATCGGATGCCCGCGCGCAAGATCCGGGTCCGCATCACCCGCCGGCCCACCGTGCCCGACGGTCCCCCGGTCGGCGCGCAGGAGTCCGAGTTCGCCGTGGACATCGCCCCGGCCGGCACCGACGACACTGTCCTCGCGTGGCTGTACGTGATGGACGCCTTCGAGGGAGGCCTGCCGTCCGCGCGCTACCTCGGCCTGCTCGCGGACGCCGCCGAGTGCGCGGGGGCCCCCGAGAAGTACGTCCACGAATTGCGCACCCGCCCGTCGCGCAACGTCGGCCCCGGCGCCTGACGCGGATGGCGCCCCTGCTGACGCCCACCGACGAGGCCCGCACTGCCGCCGCCCGGATCGCCGAACTGAGCGGCCGCGACCACCACGACGTGGCCCTGGTCCTGGGGTCGGGCTGGTCCGATGTCGTGACCGGACTCGCCGACCCGGGCACAGCCGTGACCATCGCCCCCACCGACCTCCCCGGGTTCGCCACCCCCGCCGTCGCCGGGCACCGCGGGACCGTCACCAGTTGCCTGGTCGACGGGGTGCCGCTCCTCTCCGTGGCCGGGCGCACCCACCTCTACGAGGGCCGGGGAACCGGACCCGTCGTGCACCCCGCCCACGTGGCCGCGGCCGCCGGAGCGGGGGTGCTCGTGCTCACCAACGCCGCCGGCGGGCTGCGGGACGGCATGACCGTCGGCGACCTCGTCCTCATCCGCGACCACCTCAACCTCACCGGGCGCTCGCCGCTCACCGGGCCGCTGTTCGTGGACATGGTCGACGCCTACTCCCCCCGCCTGCGCGCGGCGGCCGCCGACGCGATGGCCGCGGTGGACGCGGCCCGCCCCTCCGAGGGCGTCTACGCCGCGATGCCCGGCCCCCAGTACGAGACCCCGGCCGAGATCCACATGCTGCGCACCCTCGGCGCGGACCTGGTGGGAATGTCGACGGTGCCCGAGACCATCACGGCCCGCGGGCTGGGCCTCGACGTGGTCGCGGTGTCGCTCGTGACCAACCTCGCCGCCGGCGTCACCGGGCAGCCGCTGGACCACGCCGAGGTGCTGGCCGCCGGGGCCGCCGGGTCGGCCCGCCTCACCGGGGCCCTGCGCGCCCTCGTCCCCGCCGTCGCCCGCTGCTGAGGGGCACACCCGTGACCGCGCCCGTTCCCGATCCCGCACCGCTGGCCTTCGGCACCGCGGGCGTCCGCGCTCCCCTGGGGCCGGGGCCCGACCGGATGAACGACGAGACGGTCACCCTCGTGGCCACGGCCGTCGCCCGGTACCTGCGGGAACATGAACCACCCGGCTCGACGGTCATCGTGGGCGGGGACGCCCGGCACGGGTCGGCCCGATTCGTCGACCTCGTGGCTGCGGTGCTGGCGGCGCACGACCTCGTCGTCGTCGTCCCCGGCGCGCCCGTCCCCACCCCGGTGGTGGCCGCGGCGGTCCGCGCGCGCGGCGCGGCGGCCGGGCTCGTGGTGACCGCGTCCCACAACCCCGCGAGCGACAACGGCATCAAGGTCTACGGACGCGGCGGCGCGCAGATCGTGCCGCCGACCGACTCCCGGATCGAGCGGCACCTGCACGCCGCAGCGCGGGAGGGGGTCGCGGTCCCCACGGCCGTGCCCGGATCGGTGCGGGTGGACCCCGTGCTCGTCGACGACTACGTGGCCTCCGTCGTCACTGCCCTGCCACGGCCCGCCCGGCCGCCCCGCGTGGCACTGACCCCCGTCCACGGGGTCGGAGGCGATCTCTGCCGCCGCGTCCTGGCCGGGATCGGCGTGCACGACGTGAAGCTGGTGGCCGAGCAGGCGGACCCGGACCCGGACTTCCCCACCGTCGCCTCCCCGAACCCCGAACGGCCCGGGACGACCGCGCGACTGCTGGAGTTGGCGGCGCGGATCGACGCCGACGTCGCGATCGCGCTCGACCCGGACGCCGACCGGTGCGCCGTGGGGTTCGCCGACCCGGACGGGCGGTGGCGGATGCTCGACGGCGACGAGACGGGCGCGGTACTCGCCGACCATCTGCTGCGCTCGCCGCTGCCGGGGTCGACCGCGGGCGACGAGCTCGGTGTCCCGGTCGTCGCGTCGACGATCGTCTCCTCGCGGTTGCCGTCGCTGCTGGTCCCGGCGCGCGGCGGTCGGCACGTGGAGACGCTGACCGGGTTCAAGTGGCTCGTGCGGGCCGGCGAGCCGCTGCGGTACGCCTACGAGGAGGCCATCGGGCACTGCGTCCTGCCGGACGTCGTGGCCGACAAGGACGGGATCTCGGCGGCCGCGGTGTGGTGCGCGATGGTCGGATCCGGCGGACCGACGGTCGGCGCGCGACTCGACGCACTGGCCACGGAGTTCGGCGCGCACCTCCGGCGCAATGTGTCGCTGCCCCTGGCGGCCGACGCGGACCCGGCGGCGGCGCTGACGCGGGCGGCAGGGCTTCTCACCACCGTCGGCGAGGTCCGACCGCTGGAGGGGACCGCCGGCATCCGCGTGGACTCGGATGGTGCCCGCGCCGTGGTGCGGCCCTCGGGCACGGAGCCGCTGCTCAAGACGTACGTCGAGGCGTGGACCCCGCCCGGGCCCTCGGCGTCGGACCGCCGCGACGCCACAGGCCGGCTCGCGCGGCTCGGTGATGCGGTCGCAGACGCGGTGGGCGGCTAGCGCTCAGCGCTAGCCGGTGGGCGGTTGGCGGTGGTCGGTTGGCGGTTGCCGGCTACCGGGGCCCGAAGAGACGGTCGCCCGCGTCGCCGAGGCCGGGGACGATGAAGGCGTTCTCGTCGAGGCGCTCGTCGATCGTCGCGGTGACCAGCGTCGCGGCCAGCCCGGAGGCGCGCACCGCCTCGATCCCCTCCGGCGCACACAGGACGCACACCACGGTGACCCCGGTCGCGCCGCGCGCCGCGAGCGTCTCCAGCGTCGACACCAGCGACCCGCCCGTCGCGAGCATCGGGTCCAGGACCACGACGTGACGTCCGGCCAGGTCCTCGGGCAGCGAGCACAGGTACGACACCGGCTGGTGGCTCTCCTCGTCGCGCGCGAGGCCGATGAACCCGACCTGCGCGCCCGGCATCAGACGGGTGGCCGGATCCAACAGGCCCAGGCCCGCCCGCAGCACCGGCACCACGAGCGGCACGCCGTCCACCGCGACCGCGGTCGTGTCCGTGATCGGGGTGCTCACGGTGACCTCGGTGGTCGGTACCGACCGGAAGGCCTCGTAGCAGAGCATGGTGCCGAGGGCGTCCATCGCGGCGCGGAACCCGGCCGTGTCGGTGGCGGAGTCGCGCAGCGTACGGAGCCGGTCCCCGACCAGCGGGTGATCCACGACGGTGATGTCCATGCCCGTCAGGATTCCATACGGAGGAAATCCCGGATCGGGTGGAACCGGATCGTCTTCTCGACGCGTCGAACCCTGTGACGGGACGAGAGAGAACGACGAGGGGACGCAGGACATGACGGACGGGGCGATCGACGTCCATGTCGACGGTTTACGCGAACTGGGAACGGGGTTGACCACCCTGGCCGACACGCTGGGGGGTGCGCTCGAGGCGGTGGACGGGCTGCCGATCGAGGCGGTGACGCCCGTGGTCGGGCCCGTGGGCGCCGACTTCATGTCCGCGCTCATGGCGGCGACCGCGCGGCACCGCGAGGTGTTGGCCGGGCTCACGCGGGTCACCGACGCCGCCGGGGAGCTCGTGTTGGAGACGGCAAGGCTCTTCGAGGAGTCCGACGCGGCCGGCGCTGCGGCGATCGGCGCCGCCGGGGCCGATCTCACCGGGAAGTGGGTGTGATCCGGTGATCGCCGACGCGCTGGCCTACGCCGGGCCCATCAAACAGATCCTCGATCTGCTGTCCGCGGAGGAGTTCGTCCCGGCGGAGGCGCAGGACATCATGAGGCCGGTCAGTGACGGGCTCGAGGTCGCGCAGCAGCTCGGCCCGCCGCTGGAACGACTGCTGTCGGAGTCGTGGGACTCCCTGGCCTCCCTGGGGGCCGCGCACTCGATCGCCGAGGTCGGCCGGACGATGGGCGCGCTCGGCGAGTCCGCCGCGGAGATCGCGCGGGTCACCGCCGTGGCCGCGGAGATCGTGGTCCGGGGGACTGTCGAGGTGATAGGTATCGTGCAGCAGTTCCTCGCCCGTGCGGCCGCCATGGGGCCGGCCCTCCTCACCCCGCCGGGACAGGCCGGCCTCCTCGGGTTGGCCGCCGAGCACCTCGCGCGTGGGATCCAGGTGGCCGAGCGGGTCCAGGCCGAGCTGAGGGTGCCGACCGCGGAGATGCGGGCCATCGCCGCCGGTATCCCCCCGGCCCCCCGCATGCCGGGCACGGTCGGGGCCGGTTCCGGCACCGGCGGCGCGATCGACGCCACCATGGTCGCCTACACCGAGTCCGGTCCGGGCGCGATCTCCGCTGCGGCCGGAGGCGGCGCGGGCGGCGGCTCGTTTGACGGCGGTTCGTTCGACAGTGGCTCGTCGGGTGTCGCGGCGGAGTCCGCCGCCGGGTCCGGGTCCGTGCCCGGGACGGCGGGATTCGGTGACGCCGGGTCCGGGGTGATCGGCGGCGGCACCGAGGTGACCCTGCCCGACGGCTCGGTCGTCACCGCCCCCAACGAGCAGGCCGCCGGCGCTGTCCGCAACGCGCTCAGTCAGCAGGGTGTGCCGTACGTGTGGGGCGGCACCTCTCCCGGCCAGGGGCTGGACTGCAGTGGTCTGACGCAGTGGGCGTACGGGGACGCCGGCGTGGAGATCCCCCGCCTGGCCCAGGAACAGGGCGTGGGTGTCCAGGTGTCCCCGCAGGACGTCCTGCCCGGCGACCTCCTCGTGTGGGACGGGCACGTCGCCATGTACATCGGCAACGGTCAGATCGTGGAGGACGGTTATTCGTCTAGGTGTTGATACACTAGCACCATGGCAGAACGCCGAGCAATCATTTACACCCGCGTGTCGAACGATCCCACCGGCAACGCCCGGTCGGTCGACTCACAAGAGGCCGAGTGCCGCGCCGTCTGCGCCCGCGAGGGTTGGACCGTCGCTGAGGTCCTGACAGACAACGACATGGGTGCATCCCGCTGGTCCGGTGTGGCCCGCCCCCAGTACGAGCGACTGGCCGACACCCTCACCGCCGGCGACGTGCTCGTCACCTGGGAGGCGAGCCGAGCGCAACGCGACCTCGCCGCGTATGTGGCGCTGCGCGACCTATGCGCCGAGCGGGGCGTGTTGTGGTCCTACAGCGGCCGAACCTACGACCTGACTCGAGGTGATGACCGGTTCGGGACCGGCCTCGACGCGCTCATCGCCGAACGCGAGGCCGACCAGATACGGGAGCGCACCCTGAGGGGGAAGCGTGCCGCCGCCCAGGCAGGCAGGCCCGCAGGCAGGGCACCGTACGGTTACCGTCGCACGTTCGACCCCGACACCGGGACAACAACCGGATGGGCCGTCCACGCCGAGGAAGCTCCGATAGTGCGAGAGGTGGCCCGCCGGTTCCTCGCAGGCGAGACGTTGCGCGGCATTACCGCTGACCTCAACCGGCGCGGGGTGCCCGCCCCGAAGTCTCAGAAGAACGCGCTCGAGCATTGGGTGCCGCGCCGCCTGCGCCTCATCCTCGCGTCACCGACGTATGCCGGACTGCGCCAACACCGCGGGGAGATCATCGGGGCGGCATCCTGGCCGGCGCTCATCGAGGAATCGGACTGGCACCGGATACAGGGCATCCTCGCTGACCCTGCCCGCCGAGTGGGGCCGGGACCGGCCGCCCGGTATCTGTTGTCTGGGATCGCCAGGTGCGGGGTGTGTGGGGCGTCGGTTCGCCACTACTTCCCCAAGTCGGTTGCCTCACCGAAGTACCAGTGTTCGTCCTCGAGGGCGTGCATTGCTCGCCGTGCCCAGCCGATTGACGAACTGGTCACCGGGGTGATTGTGGGCCGCCTCGCCATGCCCGATGCGGTCGACGTGTTCACCGCCCCCGAGGATGGGACCGCCGTGGCGCTCGAGGAACTGCGCGCCCTGCGGGACCGCCTGGACTCATTCGCCGATGCCGCCGCGGCCGGTGAGGTGTCCGCGCCGGCGTTCGCCCGCATCGAGGCCCGCCTACTCCCCCAGATCGCCGATGCTGAACGCCGCGCCACCGCAGGCGCCACAACCCCGGTTGCCGAGCTGGTCACCGCCGACGACGTAAAGGCCGCGTGGGATGCCCTGCCGATTGAGTCCAAGCGCACCGTCGTGCGTTTGCTGCTCGAGGTGACCGTGAACCCGTCCACGGTGGGCACCCGCCGGTTTAATCCCGATGACATCGAACTGAGGTGGCGAGATGAGTGAACGCGCCGGCCGTATCCGCATGGGTGACTGGAAGCGGGAGCACGGCCGCCCCCAGGGCGACACGTCCAAGGCACCGCCGCCGGTCCTGACGATGCGCCGCACCGGTTGCCGGGATCGCCTGGGCCGCGTGTACGTGACCCCCGAGGGTTTCTATCTGCTCACGGACTCATTCAGTGTGACGCCCGAGGATTGGCTACAGCGCCCCGAGAACCGGGGGCCGGACGGTGTGCCGCTCATCGCGGACGGGGTCGCCATGACTGTCGAGAACCTACGCGCCGGCCTGTTCACGGTTCTTGGTGATGCTCGCACGGTGCGAGGGCTGGAACGGCTGCTACCGCTGGATCTGCAAGCGTGGGATACGGGCGCCCGGTTCGAGCTGGGTTGCGAGCACGCCCACGGTTGGATGCGGGTGGATGATCTGCGCGACCGGGTCACCGCGGCCGGTAGGGCTGGCCGGGAGCGCCGTAGGCCACCGGCGTCGGCAGAGTACGTCGACTTGACGTGAACGTCTGGAACATGCTGTAACCTGTACGACAAGAACTAGCGGCGCGATTGCCCAACCACCGAGCGGGTAAGACTCGGAGGACCCTGAAAGAGGGTGCAATCGCCCATGTCCTCAACGGACGTCTACAAGGCACGATCGGCAGTCGCCGTCGCCGCCCGCCGCAAGAACCCCGACCAGCTCGCAGATGCTCGCCGCGAGCTCGCGTGCGCGAACATCACCGCCGCTGTCGAGAAGCACCTCGCCGCCGCCCCGCCGCTCACCGACGACCAGCGGCGCCGTCTGGCCGGGCTGTTCACCGGGGGTGCATCCGCGTGAGCGCAAAAGAGAACGCCCCCGCTGTGAACGAGGGCGCCCCAAACCATCCGACTGCTGACGATTCTACCCCTTCCGAGGCCGCACTGTTCGCCGCTGCCCGCGGGTACTGCGTGATTGTGAC
>NZ_JBYMTK010000016.1:0-38611 GCF_057773105.1 Dietzia sp. IBK-p2-15D | reverse complement strand
AAACTGGCTGTTCAAACAAAAACGCGACCCCCACGACAGGGATGTGAAAGGGTCGCAACCAAACAAAAAATTTGGCACTATCACAAACAAAACACACTGTTGAGTTCTCAAACAACACCCACACACCACTCCCCAGTCATCCGAAGACAACCAGCTCGCGGGACAGTCACTGCAATCCGCCACCCGCTCGGGGCAACTTCTCCAGCGTAGGTGACCCGCCCGCCCCAGTCAAACCAGGAGAACCGGACACCCGCACTTTCCCACCACCCGAACCAGGCCCTCGCCTCTCGGCTCCGGCCCGCTCCCTGGCGGCTCCGATAAAGTTACACGGGCTGCGGCGAAAGTACTAATCGCCTGGTCAGAGGCGGTTTCGGCGCTGCGTGCCCGATCTCCGCCCCGTCGACCTCAACGATGGGTGGACACTCGCTCGATCTCGCCGCCGAGGGACCGGACGTTCCCGACGAAGTCGGAGTATCCCCGGTCGATGTGGAAGACCTCGCAGACCTCGGTGACGTCGTCCGCGCACATGCCGGCCAACACGAGCCCGGCCCCGGCGCGGATGTCGCTCGCCCAGACCGTCGCGGAGTCCAGGCGTTCGCGGCCGACGATCTTGGCGTGGTGACCGTCGGTCTCGGCGGTCACGCCCATGCGGACCATCTCCTCGACGAACCGGAACCGTGCCTCGAAGAGGTTCTCGGTCACCACCGACACCCCCTCGGACACGGAGGCGAGTGCGATCGCCATCGGCTGGAGGTCGGTGGGGAAACCGGGGAAGGGCAGGGTCCGGATGTCCCGGGCCCGCGGTCGGCCCTCCTGGGCGACCCGGATCCAGTCGGGCCCGGTCTCGACGTCGGCACCCACAGCGCGCAGGTTCTCCAGCACCACGTGGATGAACATGGGGTCGATGCCGGTGACGGTGACGTCGCCCCGGGTCATCACCGCACCCATGGCCCAGGTGGCCGCGACGATCCGGTCCCCGACCACCCGGTGACTGACCGGCGTCAGCTCATCGACGCCGCGGACGGTGATCGTGCTCGTCCCCGCGCCGCTGATCTGTGCCCCCATCTCGTTCAGCAGGTCGCAGATGTCGACGATCTCCGGCTCGCGCGCGGCGTTCTTGAGAACCGAGGTGCCCTCCGCCAGGACCGCCGCGGTCACGAAGGTCTCGGTCGCGCCGACGGACGGGAAGCTCAGCTCGTAGTTCGCGCCCCGGAGCTCGGTCGCATCGGCGACGAGTCGGCCGTGGTCCATGCGGGTGCGGGCGCCGAGCCGGTTGAGTCCGTTCTGGTGCCAGTTGAGGGGACGGCTGCCGATCGCGTCTCCGCCGGGCATCGCGATCACGGCGCGATGATGGCGGCCGACCAGTGGTCCCAGGATGCACACCGACGCGCGCAGCTTCTGAGCCGCCTTGTCGTCGGCCACGTGCCCCAACTCGGCCGGGGTGTCGATCACGACGGTGTCGCCGGAGACCTCGACCGTGCACCCGAGGTGGCGCAGCACATCGGCCATCGCGGGGACGTCGGAGATCGTCGGGCAATTGGTCAGCGTCGTCCGCCCCTCGGCCATGAGCGCCACCGCCATCAGCTTGAGCACGCTGTTCTTGGCGCCTGATACGGAGATCTCGCCGGACAGTCGGGTACCGCCGCGGACGAGGAAGCTCTCCTCGCGGGACGTGGGATTAGCGCTCACGGTTCCACCCTAGGCGAGAGGAGGGAGGGATCCGCTCCAGCCGCGGCCCCGCGGCAGCGTAGGTTGGCCGACATGGCTGTTCACCTGACCAAGATCTATACCCGGACCGGCGACGACGGGTCCACGGGCCTGTCTGATTTCTCGCGCGTGAGCAAGAACGACCCCCGACTGGTGGCGTACGCGGACTGCGACGAGGCCAACGCGGCGATCGGCGTGGCCGTGACGCTCGGCGGCCTGGACGACCGTGTCGTCGCGGTACTGCGGACCGTGCAGAACGACCTCTTCGACGCCGGCGCGGACCTGTCGACGCCGGAGGTCGAGGACCCCAAGTACCCGCCGCTGCGCATCGAGCAGGCGTACATCGACCGGCTCGAGGGCTGGATCGACCAGTTCAACGCCGAGGTGCCGGACCTGACGTCGTTCATCCTGCCGGGCGGGACCCCGGGGGGTGCGTACCTGCACGTCGCCCGCACCGTCACCCGACGGGCGGAGCGTTCGGCGTGGGCGGCCGTCGAGGCGCACCCGGAGACGACCTCGGTCCTGCCGGCGAAGTACCTCAACCGGCTGTCGGATCTGCTGTTCGTCCTGGGCCGGGTCGCGAACCCGGAGGGCGACGTCCTGTGGGTGCCCGGCGGGGAGCGCGGCTGACCGGCGCTCAGCGGACGGAGCGCGGCTGACCGGACCGCGACCGGCCGGAGCGGTGCGGGTCAGGGCAGCGCGCCCATGCGGCGCGCTGCGTTGACCGCCTCGAACCGGGTGTGCGCGTCGAGTTTCCGCATCACCGACCGCAGGTAGCTCTTCACCGTCTCGGCACCGATGCCCATGTCGGCGGCGGTCTCGATGTTGGTCTTGCCCTGGGCGACGCACGCCAGCACGTCTAGTTCGCGGCGGGACAACCGCGCGGTGGGCATCTCGGGCGGCGGGGAGACCATCTCGGCGCAGATGCGTTCGAGCTCCGCGCGGACGTCCGGGTCCTCGGTGCGTGAGGCGAGCATCCGCAGGCGGGCGTGGGTCTCGCGCATCCGCTCGTTGGACAGCACGTCGTCCCACCGGCCCTCGCCGGAGCCGGGCCCGACCGGGGCGGCGCCGCGGGCCGCCAGTGCGTCGTTGACCGCGATCTCCTGTTCCAGGGCACGGGCGGTGGCCGCCATCTGGTTGAGGACCTTCTCGCCGAACCTGACCGAGGAGTGGACACCGGCGTAGATCACCGCGCGTACGTCCTTGCCCACCACGACGGGGATCGCGGCCATCGACCGCAGCCCCTCGGAGAGCACCGGCAGGTCGTACTCGTGGGTGATGACCCCGGCTCGCGGGTAGTCCGCCACGCCGACCGGCTTGCCGGTGGCCATGACCCGACCGCCCACGCCGGCCCCGTAGTGGACCTTGAGGTCCTTCATCGCCGAGGTCCGCATCCCGAGGGACTCGGACAGGACCAACGTGTGGCCCTCCCCGACGACACCACCGATCGTCACGGGGATTCCCGTGGCCTCCCGCAGCGCCGCGATCGCGCTACGCACCGAGGCGAGGTCACGCTTGCGTCGCTGGGCGTCCCCGGCGCCGCTCGGGCCGTGGCCGGTGTTGTCCTCGTCCACGAGGTCTCCTCCCTCGTCCGTGCAGCACCCCCGCCGCGGGCGGTTGGCCCCCCTGCCGGTGCGACACTTCGGCGTCGTCAGCGCCACTATACGCACGTGGCCGGGGTGACGCCGAACCAGAACATGAGAGAGGCGTCAGGTCGTCGGGGGTACCGGCCGCAGCTTCGTCCCCGCGCCGCGGTCAGGGGGTGAAAGCTGGATCGAATGCCTCCGGATCCTCGGGATCGGCCAGCATCGCGGCGACCCCGGTGACGGGCGCCGCCCGCTGTTCGTCGTAGATCCATTCCTCGACGTCGCTGGAGTCCGGGTCGCCGACGAGGTACGGGTGCAGGCCCAGCACGGCCGAGGCGTCGACCGTCTCCCCGGTGTCCAGCACGGTCTCGTCGAGGAAGCGGACCACCTCGTCGTCGTCCATCTCCACGCCGATCACCACCAGACCCTCCGGACCCTCTCCCCCGGCGCGCAGCTCCAACCGGCGGCCCACCAGGGCCACCTCGTAGCGGCGGGGGCCGTCCGCGCCTGCCAGGGTCAACGTGCCCTTGGCGCGGTAGGCGCCGGCCGGCGGCGCGGAGACCGCGGTGAGGAAGCGGCGCGGGTGCAGAGGGCCGGCCGGCGTCACGGTGACGGCCGTGTAGCCGTCATGCAGGTGTCCGTGCTCGCCGTGTCCGTGGTCGCCGTGTCCGTGCTCGCCGTGCCGGTGGGTGCCGCCGGACGTCGCGGCGGGCGCGGCGGTCGGTGGGCCGTCGGGGGCCATGTCCAGGAGCAACCCGGCCGGGACCGCGGCGCGGACCGCCGGGAGCACGGCCACGCGCGGGGCGTGGGTGCGGATCGTCGCCCGGAGCTCGCCGAACCGCTCGCGGGTGACGAGGTCGCATTTGTTGACGACGACGAGGTCGGCCTCCGCCAGGTGCGCCGCGAGTCGCGGATGTCGCTTCATGGCGTCATCGAGGCCCTCGGCGTCGACGACCTGGACCATCCCCGCGTGGCGCGCCACGTGCCGCGGCACGTCGTGGACCATCCGCGACAGGACGGGCGGCTCGGCCAGGCCACTGGCCTCGATGACCGCGAGGTCCAGGCCGAGTTCCGGGTCCGCGAGCCGGGTCAGGGTTTCGCCGAGCTCACCGGCGTCGACCTCGCAGCACACGCAGCCGTTGGCCAGCGAGACCATGGAGTCCACCCGGCCGGCGACGGCGGTGGCGTCCACGTCGATCTCGCCGAAGTCGTTGACGATCGCGGCGATGCGCAGCCCCGGTGTGCCGGACAGCAGGTGGTTGAGCAGGGTGGTCTTGCCCGCGCCCAGGTACCCGGTGAGGACGAGCACGGGCAGGGGCTCACCGGGGGCGCCGTGCGCGTCGTGCGTCCCGTCACCGCCCCCGGCGAGGTGCCCGTGCCTCAGTCCGTCGTTCAGCGACGCCACTCGGGCTTCCGCTTCTCCGCGAACGCGGACATGCCCTCGGTCTGGTCCTCCGTGGCGAACAGCGCGTAGAAGGCGTTCTGCTCGGCGAGCAGGCCCTCCTCGAGGGTGGTCTCGAAGGAGCGGTTGACCGCCTGCTTGGCGACGATGGCCGTGGTCTTGCTCATGGAGGCGATCTTGGTGGCGACCTTCATGGTCTCGTCGAGCAGCTCGGCCGCGGGGACGACGCGGGCGACCAGGCCGGAGCGCTCGGCCTCGTCGGCGTCCATCTGGCGGCCGGTCAGGCACAGGTCCATGGCCTTGGCCTTGCCCACCGCGCGGGTGAGGCGCTGCGAACCGCCCATGCCGGGGATGACGCCGAGGGTGATCTCGGGCTGGCCGAACTTGGCGTTGTCACCGGCGATGATCATGTCGCACATCATCGCCAGCTCGCAGCCGCCGCCCAGGGCGAAACCGGACACGGCGGCGATGATCGGCGTGCGCGCGGCGGTGAGGCGCTTCCAGTCGTGGAAGAACCGCTCGAGGTAGATGCCCGGGTAGTTCTTGTCCTTCATCTCCTTGATGTCGGCGCCGGCCGCGAAGGCCTTCTCCGACCCGGTGATGACGATGCACCCGACCCCGGGATCGCCGTCCAACGCCTCGACGGCCTCGACGACCTCCTTCTCCATGCCGCTGGACAGCGCGTTGAGCGCCTTGGGGCGGTTGAGCGTGATGGTCGCGACCCGGTCGGTCTGCTCGACCAGGATGTTCTCGAACTGCTTCTCCGTCACGGACATGCGTGTCTCCAGTCTGTCGTCGTCAGGTGCCTGTGCGCCATTACTTGGAAGTCCTTGTAATAGCTCCGGGGCCGATGCTAGCCGGTCACCGCGCGAGCGGCCCACCGTTCCACAGTCCCGACCGTACGGCCTCGTCGTGGGTGACGGTCGCCTCGCGCGCCTCGGGCACGAGCGGGGTGTACCGCACGAGCGATCCCCAGTCGCGGTCCCAGTCGTGTTCGAGGTAGGTCGGCACCGTCTCGCCCTCGAGCAGCAACTCGATGAACCCGATGGGGCCACCGCCGTCCCACGCCTGCCACGTGTTGGTGGAGCTCACGGCCAGTCCCCGATCGGGCAGGACGCGGTACTCGGGCAGTTCGTGGACGCCGGCGTACTCGTCGAACGGGCGCAGGCACGGGGTGTGGAACGCGACCGCCCAGTCCGGCAGCACCGGCCTCGAGTCGCCGACCAGTTGCTGCATGGTGACCAGCTCCGGCATGCGCGGCGGGGTGAACGCGATCCACCGCGACGGGTCCGGGTCGAGGTCGCGGACGACCAACCGGATGGCCGTGGCGTCGTCGGGCAGGGTGTCCGTCGGTACGCGCAGGTTGCGCCAGGACGGAGCCGGCCCGATGTCGATCGGCAGGACCGAGCCCGCCACCTCGAACTCCCCGCCACCGGTGGAGTACTCGACGAGCACCGCGTCGAGAGCGAAGGACCCGGCCACGCCGATCGTGACGAGCGGGTTCTCCCTCTTCCGGTCGTTCTCCCCCGCCCCCTCGGGGAGCCGGTACCAGTCGGTGGTCGTCTCCGCGTTGAACTGCGCACCCGACTGGTGGCTGCCGAGGACCGGCACGCGGGCGGGGTCGAGTCCGAACGGCAGGACTGCGTGGCTGCCGTTGATGCCCTCCCCGATGCGCACGCCGCCCTCGGTGCCGGCGGTGGTCGACGTGGTGTCGGAGCCCTCGCCGGTGCCGGGGGTGTCGGTATCGGCCGCCTGCGTGGCGGTGAGGTCGGTCGGGATCCCGTCGGGGTCGAACACGACCGCCTCGCCGCCGGCCTCGAGCTGGTCCCGGGGCTCGCCGACGGGGGCGAGCAGGCCGGCGTTGGCGTCGGGCTCGGCGAGCACGACATCGGCGATGCCGCACGGCTCGCCGGAGAGAGCGCGGAGGTTCTGCAGGCCCACCGAGTACGCGGGGTACTGGTTGCGGACCGCTGCGGCCATGGAGGCGACGATGACGACGACGACGAGGGCCGCGGCCAGCCCGAGTGGGGCGTGGGAGACCTCACGGGCGAACCGGAGCAGGGGGCCGCGGTCTCCACCGTCCCGCTCCTGCCCGGTGCGCGTCATGAACGGCTCCCGGTAGTGCAGGACCAGGGCGGCGAGGAGTGCCACGAGCATCAGCCCGAGGAACACGGAGTACAGGGTGATCCCGGCGATGGTGGGCTGGGTGCCGCCCCACGGGATGCCGTAGATGGAGATGTACCACCAACCGTTGGTGGAGGTGAAGCTCAGCGCCAGGACGAACAGGACGCCGGCGAGGAAGAGCATGCGGTTGCGCAGCGACCTGGTCGCCGCCGGGAGGACCGCCATGGTCACCAGCGCCGCCAGCGCCGCGCCGATGGTGGCGAAGGCGCCGAAGTGGTGGGTCCACTTGGTGGGGTTGAGCGCCATGAACGCGATCGAGATGGCCGCCAATCCCACGATGCGGCGGGCGGGGCCCACGGACACCCCGGGGATCCGGCCCTTACGGAACAGGATCGCGGCGCAGGTGATGAGGGACAGGAGCATGGCGAGTACACCGAAACGGCGGGCCAGCGAGCCGTCCGGGGTGGGGTTCATCAGCCATTCGTAGCGCCACACCTCCTCGTACCAGCTGCCCGAGGGGCCGACATCCCCGAGCAGCGCCGACGACTGCAGCGTGGTGACCAGCGGCTGGTCGAGGAAGATGAGGTGCAGCACGCCCAGTCCGGCCGCCAGCAGCGGCGCGACGGTCGGTACCCAGCCGTCGCGCTTCGCGCGCCGGATGACGAGCAGCAGTAGTGGCCTGGACGCGGCGAGGATGACCGCGATGCAGAACGTTCCCGTGGGCGCTGCGGACAGGGTGAGCCCACCGATGATGAACCCGGTCGCCGCGGGTAGCAGCCGTCCCGTCGCGAGTGCCCGCTCGAGCGAGACCCAGGTGGCCAGGACACCGAAGGCGATGATCGGTTCGGGCCGGAGGCCGTTGTTGTAGGTGAGCCAGAACGCGAGGAAGACCGCGGCGGTGCTCCACCGCACGGCCGCGGCGCGGCGGGCGGCGATGCCGAGCCTCGGGATGACCTCCCGGGACAGCAGGATCCACGAGGCGATGCCGAGCAGCAGCGCGGGCAGTCGGAGCCAGACGCTGCCCAGCGAGATGGCGCTCATCGCTGTGTAGAGGTAGTACGGCATGCCGAACGGCGCGTACGGGGCCCCGTAGTAGCGGAACACCTCGGGCATGTAGCCGCTGGAGACGGCAGCGCGCGCCTCGGTGAGGATGTAGCCGTCGTCGGCGGTGTTGGCCCCGATGACGTGCCACACCAGGAGCGTCGCCACGACCAGCAGGTCCAGCGGACGCGGTTTCCACCAGCCCGGTGGGAGGATGCGTCGCGCGGTCCGCCCGTCCCGCAGGTCGAGCCGGTGCAACGCGACGAGTGCCACGAGGATCGCGAGGATGCCCACGACGATCGCGATCTGCTTGATGGCGGTCGCCTGCGTGGTGTAGCGCGAGTCGACCGTGATGTCGACGGCCATGCCCTCCGGTGCCGCGCCCTCCAGGTCGGTGAACACCCCGACCACCTGTGGACGGAGGTCCGCGTCGATCCGGCCCCCGACGCCCTGCCCGTCGATCTCCAGGCCGACGAACTCGGCACCGATCGAGCCGGAGTCGGCCGTGACGCGGATCGTGGAGCACGCGCCGGGCGCGGCGACCGCGTCGGTGGGCGCGGAGGCGACGAGCGCGTTGCGGCTGCGGACCTCCACGTCGGGGCCGGCCACGGACACCATGAGCGCGCGGGCCGCCGCGCTCTCCCCCGCCTCGCGGGGCGCGGTCGAGACCAGCACGCCGTCCTCGCGGCCGTCGGGCAACTGCCCGACGGCCGTGCACGGCACCTCGACGGTGAGGTCGAGCGGGTAGTACGCGACGAGCGGCGCGGTGACCGGCTCGAGGGTGCCCGCCTCGGGCCAGCTGACGGTGGAGGTGGTCTGCGTGACCGGCAGCAGCGGCACGATGATCGCGAGCAGGATGCCGACGAGTCCGCCGACGGCGGCGACGATCCCCCACCGAGGTCCCCTACGGGACTTTTCCGGCACGTCAGGGACCTCGGCGGCAGTCGATGGCATGGCGTCCACGCTATAACGAGGGGAGGACGTTCCCCGAAACGACGAACGCGCCGGAGGGGGTTCCCTCCGACGCGTTCGTCGGTGTTGTGGCCAGAGTCGGGATCGAACCGACGACCTTCCGCTTTTCAGGCGGACGCTCGTACCAACTGAGCTACCTGGCCCTAAGACCACCGGCGCACCCGGTGAACACCGAATGCGCCGGTATGTCTCTGGCGACCCTGACGGGACTCGAACCCGCGACCTCCGCCGTGACAGGGCGGCGCGCTAACCAACTGCGCCACAGGGCCGTGCTCTTCGCACGAGAAAGAACACTAGTGGACCGCCCGACCTTTGCGCAAATCGGCCCCCTGCCAGCCGTATCCGAACACGTCAGAGGCACGTGGGCCATGAATGCACGAGGTCCCGGCCACCTGACGGTGACCGGGACCTCGACACTATGTACCCCCTACGGGATTCGAACCCGCGCTGCCGGCGTGAAAGGCCGGTGTCCTAGGCCGCTAAACGAAGGGGGCCTACGCCACGTCCGGGTGCCCCGGTCCGCAGCGGAGTCCAGTGTAGGGCACCGCCCACCGGGCGGATAAACCAACCGCACACGGGGACGGTATCGTGACCGTCGCCCCTATAGCTCAGTTGGTAGAGCTACGGACTTTTAATCCGCAGGTCGTCGGTTCGAGCCCGACTGGGGGCACCAGTCACCGCCCGGCGCGCGGGCTCATTGGACCTGCTCGCGCCCCGCTGGGAGAATCGGGGTCATGTCCGCACCCACCGCCGCCGCGGCCCCCGCACTGCGCATCGGCCCCCTGGAGCTCGCGTCCCCCGTCGTCCTGGCGCCGATGGCCGGGGTCACCAACGTCGCGTTCCGCACGCTCTGCCGCGAGATCGAGCGTGACCAGCAGGGCTCGGTGTCCGGCCTGTACGTCTGCGAGATGGTCACCGCCCGCGCCCTGGTGGAACGCCAGCCCGGGACGCTGCACATGGCCACCTTCGCCCCGGACGAGTCGCCGCGCAGTCTGCAGCTGTACACGGTCGACGCCGAGTACACCTACGCGGCCGCCAAGATGATCGTCGACGAGGACCTGGCCGATCACATCGACATCAACTTCGGGTGCCCCGTGCCCAAGGTCACCAGACGTGGTGGCGGGTCCGCCATCCCCTACAAGCGCCGGTTGTTCCGCTCGATCGTCGCCGCGGCGGTCCGCGCCACCGAGGGCACCGACATCCCGGTGACGGTGAAGATGCGCGTCGGCATCGACGACGCCCACCACACCCATCTCGACGCCGGCCGCATCGCCGTCGAGGAGGGCGCGCAGGCCGTCGCGCTCCACGCGCGGACGGCCGCCCAGCGGTACTCCGGGGAGGCGGACTGGTCGCAGATCTCCCGGCTCGTCGAGCACGTCGGGGCGGTCTCGGATGTACCGGTGCTGGGGAACGGCGACATCTTCTCCGCCGAGGACGCCGTGCGGATGCGTGAACAGACCGGCTGCGCGGGCGTGGTGATCGGCCGCGGTTGCCTCGGCCGTCCGTGGCTCTTCTCCGAACTGGCCGCACGGTTGGACGGTCGTGAGGCGCCGACCCCGCCCGCGCTGGGCGAGGTCGCGCGCATCATGTACCGCCACGGCGAACTCCTCGCGCAGCACCACGGCGAGGACAAGGGGATGCGCGACATCCGCAAGCACGTCGCGTGGTACCTCCGGGGCTTCCCGGCCGGATCGGAGAAGCGGGTCGGTCTGTCCGCCGTCCGCACCCTGGACGACCTGGCCGAGCTGCTCGCGGATCTCCCCGCCGACGAGCCCTTCCCGGCCGACGGGTACGGCCCGCGGGGGCGTCAGGGCTCCCCCTCCAGGGTGCTGCTGCCCGAGGGTTGGCTCGATGACCCGGAGGACGACGCCACCGCGCTCGAGGGCGCGGACGCCGAGAACTCGGGCGGCTGAGCCCGTCGCGGCCGAATGTTCACCGGTCGTTCACCGCACCGGCGGTAACCGCCCTGACATGCGCGTATCCTGGCGATATGCGTCTTGTCTACTCCGAAGAACTCGCGGGCCTGGCCACGTCCATGGCCCGGATGTGCTCCCTCGCGACCGATGACATGGAGCTGGCGACCCACGCCCTGCTCCAGGTCGACCTCGTCGCCGCAGAGAAGGTCCTGGAGTCCGCGACGGAGATGTCCCGGCTGGCGACCGAGAACGAGGAGCGGGGCTTCGCACTGCTCGCCCTCCAGGCGCCCGTCGCGCGTGATCTGCGACAGGTGGTCACGTCGATCCAGCTCGTGCAGGACCTCGTCCGGATGGGCACGCTCGCCGGCCACGTCGCCAAGATCGTCCGCCGTCGCCACCCCGAGCCGGTTCTGCCCGAGCCCGTCAACGGCTACCTCGCCGAGATGGGCCGGGTGGCAGTCTCACTGGGGCGCTCCGCCACCGAGGTCCTCCTCAACCGGGATGCCGAGCAGGCGGCCACGCTGGCACGGCAGGATGACGCCGTCGACGACCTGCGGCGTCATCTGTTCACCCTGCTCACCGTCCGGGAGTGGAAGTGGGGTGTGGCCTGCGCGGTCGACGTCACCCTCCTGGGCCGGTACTACGAGCGCTTCGCCGACCACGCCGTGGAGGTCGCCCAGCGCGTGATCTTCCTGGCGACCGGCGAGTACGCCACCGTGCCCGAGGACGACCCCGAGCGCCCGTCCCCCTCCAGCGAGGAACTGGTGCGCCAGTTCAACGAGACGGACCGGACCTTCAAGGAGCGCATCGCCCGCCACGAGGCGGCCGGCGGGGAGGGCCCCTCCGGGGGCGCCTGACACCGGGGGCCGGACGCATATCGACGACTGCCCCGGTACCGGCCTCGAGGCCGGTGTCGGGGCAGTCGTCGATATGCCGCAGGGACGGGTCAGCCGAAACGGCCGGACACGTAGTCCTCGGTCTGCTTGTTGTCCGGGTTGGAGAAGATCTTCTCGGTGGAGTTGACCTCGACCAGTTGGCCCGGCATGCCGGTGGCCTCGAGGGAGAAGAACGCGGTCTGATCGGACACGCGGGCGGCCTGCTGCATGTTGTGGGTGACGATCACGATCGTGAACTCGTTCTTGAGCTCGGCGATGAGGTCCTCCACCGCCAGCGTCGAGATCGGGTCGAGCGCGGAACACGGCTCGTCCATCAGCAGCACCTGCGGCTCGATGGCGATCGCGCGGGCGATGCACAGACGCTGCTGCTGGCCGCCCGAGAGTCCACCACCGGGCTTGTCGAGGCGGTCCTTCACCTCGTTCCAGAGGTTCGCGCCGCGCAGTGACTTCTCCGCGACCTCGTCGAGGGTCTTCTTGTTCTTGACCCCCTGGAGCCTGAGTCCCGCGACCACGTTCTCCTTGATGGACATCGTGGGGAACGGGTTGGGGCGCTGGAAGACCATCCCGATGGTCCGCCGGACGGCGACGGGGTCGATCTTCTTGTCGTAGATGTCCACCCCGTCGAGCTTGATGGAGCCCTTGACGTAGGCGCCCGCGATCTCCTCGTGCATACGGTTGAGGGAGCGCAACACGGTGGACTTTCCACAACCGGAAGGGCCGATGAAGGCGGTCACGGACCGCGGCGGGACGTGGAGGTCGACGTCCTTCACCGCGTGGAAGTCACCGTAGAAGATATCGACGTTCTCGAGGTCGAGTCGCTTTGCCATCTGAACCGATGTGTCCTTACTTGGTCTTCGGCGCGAGCGCCTTGGAAGCGAACGCCGCGAGAACGTTCGCGAGCGCGATGATGAGGATGAGCGTGAGAGCCGCGCCCCAGATGCGGTACTGACCGGCGTCGTTGGGGTTGGACAGCTGGTTGTAGATCAGCAGTGGCAGCGAGGCCATGTTGCCCTCGAAGAGGTCGTAGTTGTAGCTCGCGGTGTACCCCACCAGGATGAGCACGGGCGCGGTCTCCCCCATCACCCGGGCGAGCGCCAGGAAGATGCCCGAGATCATCCCCGACAGGGCGGTGGGGATGACCACGCTGGTGATGGTCTTCCACTTGGGCACCCCCAACGCGTACGAGGCTTCGCGCAACTCATCCGGGACGAGCTTGAGCATCTCCTCGGTGGAGCGGACGATCAGCGGGATCATGAGCAGGACCAACGCGAGTCCCACAGCAAAGGCGCTCAACTCGAACTGCAGCATCGTGATCCAGATGCCGAAGATGAAGATCGCCGCGACCACCGAGGGGACGCCGGCGAGGACGTCGACCATGAGGGTGGTGGGTCGCGCCAGCTTGGAGTCGGGATACTCCACGAGCATGATGCCGGCGGCGATACCCAGAGGGATCGAGATGACGGCCGCGATGAGCGCCTGGACGAGGCTGCCGTAGATGGCGTGACCGACGCCGCCGGCGAGCGACGACGGCGACACGAGGAAGAGCGAGTTCGTCCACCAGGTCGGGTTGATGATCGCCTCGGCCCCCGCGGAGACCACCTTGTAGAGCAGCGCGATCAACGGGATCACCGCGACGATGAACGACAGGGTGAACACCGCCGTCGCCACGGAGTTCTTCACCTTCCGCCCACCGGAGACGGGGAGGAAGGTCTCGGACGGCTTGGCCGGTCGTGCGAGGTCGGGGGTTACCTGGGACATCAGCCGTTGACCTTTCCACCGGACACCGAGCGCGCGATGAGATTGACGATGAACGTGAGGAGGAACAGCACGAGCCCGGCGGCGATGTAGGCCCCGGTCGACATTGGGTTGTTGAATTCCGCGGACCCGGAAGCGATCTTGGACGCGAACGTGAAGCCCCCGTCGAACAGGGAGAGGCCGCTGGCCGAGCTCGAGGCACGGAGGATGATGAGCACCGCCACCGTCTCGCCGAGCGCTCTGCCGAGGGCGAGCATCGACCCGGCGATCATGCCCGATTTCGCGTAGGGGAAGCACGTCATCCGGATTTTCTCCCACTTCGTCGCGCCGAGTGCCAGAGCGGCCTCCTGGTGCAACGACGGGGTCTGACGGATCGTCTCGCGGGACATCGAGGTGATGATCGGGAGGATCATGATCGCGAGCACGATGCCCGCGGTGAAGATGGTCCCGCCTCCGGCGATCGAGACGTTCCCGTCGGCGAAGAGGAAGAACCACCCCAGGTTCTCATTGAGCCAGGTGGCGAAGGGGGTGATCCACGGGCCGAGGACGATGAGTCCCCACATCCCATACACGATCGACGGGACGGCCGCCAGCAGGTCGATCATCGCCGACAGCGCCCGGGAGATCCGGGGTGGCGCGTACTGGACGAGGAATGTTGCGATCCCGATCGCGACGGGCACCGCGAGCAGAAGTGCGAAGACCGAGCTCAGGACCGTGACCTTCAACAGGTCGAGGATGCCGAACCTCAGGTTGTCGGGATCGGTCGTGTTCCACTCGGAACTGGTGAAGAAGTTGACCTGGTCCTCGAGGATGGAGGGCACGGCCTGGAGGACCAGCACGATGCCGATCAGCGCGATGAGCCCGACGATGATCGCGCCCGCCGCGACCGTGACCGACCGGAAGACGGAGTCGATATTCCGGGACGACCCGTTGGTGAGCAGGCCCCGTGGGCCGTCTCCCCGGCCCCCGGCCCCCGGGTGGTCGTCCTCCGACCATTCACCGCGGCGGCCGGCGGTCTTGTCGACGTCTCGTTCGACGGAGTCGTGCACAGTCATGGGACCTTCAGTCTTCCGGGGGTCTGTATGAGGTCGGTCGCCGTCCCCGTCCGCGGACGGGGACGGCGACCGGGCTATCACTTGATCGCGTCGATCGCGTCCGTCAGCTTGCCACGGAAGGCGTCGGGAACCGGAATGTAACCCTCGCCCTCGAGCTCACCCTGCACGGACTCGGAGACGGCGACGTTCAGGAAGGCCTTGACCGCAGCAGCGGTCTCGGCGTCGGGGTACTCGGAGCAGACGATCTCGTAGGTCGGCATGAGGATCGGGTAGGCCCCCGCGGCCTCCGGGACGTAGAAGGACGAGGTGTCGATCACCAGGTCGTTGGTCCCCTCGTTCTGCAGCTTGGCGGAGTCGATGGTCGTGCCCGCGGTCTCGGCGTTGAGCTCCACGCCCTCCGCGTCCGCCGGCGTGATGACCTTGGCCATCGACAGGCCCTGGTTCTTGGCGTAGGACCACTCGGTGTAGGTGATGGTCCCCGGGGTCTGGCCGATCGCGGCCGAGACACCCTCGTTGCCCTTGGCACCCTCGCCGACGCCGCCGTTGAACGTCTTGCCCGCCTCCTGGGTCCACGCGCCGTCGGACGCGGCCACGAGGTACTTCTGGAAATTGTCGGTCGTACCCGACTCGTCGGAGCGGAAGATCACGGTGATGTCCTGCTCGGGGAGCTCCACTCCCTCGTTCTCCGCGGCGATGGCCGGGTCGTTCCACGTGGTGATCTCGCCGTTGAAGATCTGGGCGATGGTGGAGCCCGACAGGCTGAGCTCGACCCCGTCGAGGTTGTAGGCCACCGCGATCGGACCGAAGACCGCCGGAAGGTTCCACGCCGGACTCTCACAGCGCTGCTCGGCCTTGGGGTACTCGTCCTCCTTCAGCGCCGAGTCGGAACCGCCGAAGTCGGTCTGTCCACCGATGAACTCCTTGACGCCGGCGCCGGAGCCGTTGGAGTTGTAGTCGATGGTCTGTCCCTCACAACTCGTGGCGTAGGAGTTGGCGAAGATCGTCATGGCGTTGTTCTGCGCCGAGGATCCCGAAGCGTTGAGGTTCGGCTTTCCCTCGCACTCGACGCCCGCGACGTTCTGGGCGGTCTCGTTGGTCCCCGCGTTGTCGTCGGAGCAGGCGGCCAGTCCGGCCGTCGTCAGGGCGGCCAGCCCGAGCAGGGCACCGGTGCGCTTGAGGTCCACAGAATCTCCTTGGTTCATCCGGTGGAGACCTCCACCGGGTCACGTTGTCGGCGACTGGGTCGCAGGGTCGGACCGGGACGCGCCGATCCGACGTGGAGAGAACCTAGGGTGCGGACGTGAACAACGCCGAGGACGTAGGTGAACCCGAGATGAACTCCCTGGTCATGGGCTGTTCACCCGGACAGACGTCCCTCCCCCCGCGGTACCCCACCTGGGGTGATCCTGAGATCTCGCCTCGGGACCGCCGCGGAATTCAGCGCGAGGCGTACGTCACGTCTCGGTGCTCGACGGCGAAACCGAGCCTCTCGTAGGTGCGGATGGCCGGGAGGTTGTCGCCCTCCACGTAGAGGACGACCGACTCCGCCCCGGCCCGGCCCTCGAGGTGCTCGACCCCGACGGCGGTGAGCAGACCGCCCAGGCCCCTGCCCTGGTCAGACGGGTCCACGGCGACCACGTAGACCTCGCCCTCGACCGGCTGCCCGGGCTCGGCGACTGTCTTCGTCCAGTGGAATCCGGCCAGCCGCGGCTTCTCGCCCGCGGCGTCCACGGCGAGGAAGACCGCGCCGGGATCCACCCAGTCGACGCCGAGCCGGTCGTCGAGCTGCTCTCGCGTCCAGCCCCCCTGTTCCGGATGCCACGAGAACGCGGCGTTGTTCACGCGGAGGAACTCCTCCCGGGTGTCCATCCCCGGCCACCGCGACCCGCCCTCCGACGCGGCCTCGGCGAGGGTTCCTGTCTCGATCCCCCCGGACGGGTGCGGATCCGCAAGCGCGGGCCCTCCGGCGGCGCGCCGGCGCATCTTCAGCAGTTCGCGTGTCCGCGCCAGCCCGAGGCCCTCTGCCAGGGCCCGCGCGGACGGCAGGTCACCGTGCGCCCACATCGCGGCGCCGGGCTCGGCGTCGAGGACCGCGCGGACGAGGGCGCTCCCGTGCCCCCGGCGCCGGTGCGAGGGGTCCACCACCAGTTCCGCCGAGGCCTCGTCCCCGGCGCCGACGAGCTGGGCGTAGCCGACGATCACGGGGTCGACGGCACCCCCGCCCGCGGCGGCACCGGGCTCATCGGGGTCGGTCGCGAGGAAGTGACGCGCCCCGCCGGCCGGCCCGCGGAGGGCCCGGAGGGGTTGCTCACCGAGGGGTGCGACCCCGTCAACCGATCCCGCCTGCCGGGCCATCGCCTCGATGCGGTCGGCGGCACCGGCGTCCGGTGCGCGTTCGGTGACTGTCATGCGTCGCCTCCGTCCTCCCTGCGATCCGACGGCCGGACCGCTTTGTACCCGACGTTACGGACGGTGCCGATGAGCGACTCGTGATCGGGACCGAGCTTGGCGCGCAGGCGCCGGACGTGGACGTCGACGGTCCGGGTTCCACCGAAGAAGTCGTAACCCCACACCTCCTGGAGCAGCTGCGCGCGGGAGAAGACCCGGCCGGGATGCTGGCACAGGTGCTTGAGGAGCTCGAACTCCTTGTAGGTCAGATCCAGGGGGCGCCCCTTGACGCGGGCGACGTAGGTCTCCTCGTCGATGACCAGCTCGCCGACCGTGAGGAGGCCACCGTCCGCCTCGCCCTGGGACGAGTGTCGCGCGGCGGCGAGGCGGAACCGGGCGTCCACCTCCGCCGGCCCGGTGGTCGGCAGGAGGATGTCGTCGAGGCCCCAGTCCCCGCTGACGGCGATCAGTCCCCCCTCGGAGACGACGGCGATGACGGCGAGGTCCCCGCCACCGGACAGCAGCCTGCACAGTGCCCGCGACGCCGCGAGATCACTCCGCGCGTCGACCAGGGCGAGTGCCGCACCGGAGAGATCCCCCAGCGAGGACGCCAGCGGCGGGAGTACACGCACCGAGTGCGGGAGGAGAGGCAGCGCGGGGATGACCGCCTCCGGGTCTGCTTCAGCGGCGAGGAGCACTACGTCCATGTCGCTTCCTCTCCGTCCGGGGGCCGAGACGATACTAGCGACCCGCACCCCCGAAACGGGGATTGGAGTACACCTGAATGCCATGAGACTCCCCCGCCCCGTCGTCATCGCGGCTGTCGCCGTGGCCGTCGTGGCCGGCAGCGCCTTCACCGTGGAGACGGTGTCCGCCTCACGGATCGAGGCCGACCTGTCCGGTCGGATCGACCCGGGGAACGCTGGTGACGGGCCCCCGTCGGTGACGATCGGCGGCGCGCCGGGTTCGCGGTGGTCCGGCCCGGACACCCTCGTCTCGGCGGCGATCCGGGTCGAAGGCGTCGACCGGCCCGGGCTCGGGCCGGTCGCGGTGGAGGCCGTGGCCACCGACGTCTCCGTGCCGCAGGACCCGACCGGTCCGCTGACCGCCGGGGAGGTGACGGTCTCGGTACAGATCACCGGGGCCTCGCTCGGCCCGGCCCTGGGGATGCGGGACGTGCTGGTCGGCGCGGCCGACGACCCGAGCCTCGCCGGGGGTACCGAGACCCGGGCCCGGGTCACCGGGACACTCGAGGGATCCGACGTCCGCGTCTCGGCGTTCGTCGACCTCGTCGTCGACGACCTCGGCGCACGGCTCGTCCCCGTGGCGCCCGCGACCGGGCCGGCGGGGTTCCCCGACGGCGACGGCGAGCTCGCCCTGCGCCGTACGGCACTGACGTTGGAACCGGACGTCCTCCCGCTGGGCGTGGCGGTCGAGACCCTCAGCATCACGGGCGGCACCATCACCGCCGCCGGTGACGGCGGGCCCGGCACCGCGCCGCTCGACGGCCTCGCACGGACGGACCTCTAGACTCGGGCCCATGAGTCGCGACGACGTACTGGTCAGCACCCGCTGGGCCTCCTCGCGCCTGGCCGACGACTCGGTGGTCTTCCTCGAGGTCGACGAGGACGTGACGGCCTACCACTCCGACGGGCACATCCCCGGTGCCGTCGCGCTGAACTGGCGAACCGAACTCCAGCAGGAGTACACGCGCGATCTCGTCGACCGTGAGCGGTTCGGCGAACTCCTGTCCGTTCGGGGCATCACCCGCGAGCACACCGTGGTGGTCTACGGCGGTAATCACAACTGGTTCGCCGCCTACGCCTACTGGTACCTCCGGCTGTACGGGCACCCCGACGTCCGCCTCCTCGACGGTGGCCGTATGCGCTGGGAACGGGACGGCCTGCCACTGGAGACCGAACTGCCGCAGCGCCCGGCGACCGAGTACGTCGCCGAGCCCCAGGACCTGTCGATCCGGGCGTTCCGCGAGGACGTGCTCTCGGGCCTCGGCAGTGACGCGCTCGTCGACGTGCGATCGGTCGACGAGTTCACCGGCCGGCTCGCCGCACCGGCCGGCCTGCCCCAGGAGGGCGGCCGACAGCGCGGGCACATCCCCGGCGCGGTGAGCATTCCGTGGAACCGAGCCGTCACCCGCGACGGTACGTTCCGGCCCGACGCCGAGCTCCGCGAGATCTACGCCGATCTTCTCGGCACCCCCGGGCAGCGCGTCGTCACGTACTGCCGGATCGGCGAGCGGTCCAGCCACACCTGGTTCGTCCTCCACGAGCTCCTCGATCAACCGAACGTCGTCAACTACGACGGCAGCTGGGTGGAGTACGGCTCCCTCATCGGGGTCCCCGTCGAGCGGTGAGCCGCGTGTTCACCCCGGCGGCCGGCGGGACTGGCTAATCTCGATCCCATGTCTCTCCTGTCGCGTGTGCTCGGTATGGCCGGGCGAGCCTCCGTCGTCGCCGTCGGCGCCGCGGTCGCCTCCACCGTCCTCGTGGGAATCGATCAACGCCGTGGGGCGACCCCGGCCGTGCCCGATCACCCCGGCCCCTACTCCCCCGAGGAGCGGGAGGCAGCCGTTCGGATGTACCTCACCGCGCTCACGGTCCCGGCCGCGGCGTTCCGTGTGCCGTTCGCGAAGGACTGTGTCCGTCGCGAGAACGGCCTGAAGACCGGGTTCGGGGCGGACCAGCTCCGGTGGGACCTCCACCTGCACCTGCAGTACTCGGTGATCCGCGAGGTCCGCGACATCGTCATCACCGTCGACCCGCCGGGGCGCGAGGGCGTCGTGCACGCGGACTTCACCCTGGCGACCGTCGTGGGCGCCACCGCGCGGGTCAGCGAGGACTTCGTCGTGCCCTCCGAGGACTGCCTCATCCACTCGATCGAGGCCCGCGTCTCACTCGGCTGAGAGGCTCGGGGTTAGGATTGGGCCATGGTGCTCTTCTTCGAGATCCTCCTGGTCCTCTGCACGCTGGCCATCCTGTGGGCCACCTGCTACATCGTGTACCGCACGGTCACCGACGAGTCGTGACGGAACGCGACCAGCCGAACACCGGTGACCCCGCGCCGCCCACCCCCTCAGGGGGAGGCGGCCGGTCGGTCGTGCCCGGATCCGGAAACGCGGCCGTCGACGCCGCGGCGGAGCGGTCGGAGGAGACCGCGCGCCGCAACATCGCCCCGTTCTCCGAACTCCCGGTCCCCGAGGACACCGCCAACCTGCGCTTCGGCCCCGATCTGCACCCGGGTCTGCTGGCCCTGCTGCCGCTCGTGGGCGTCTGGGAGGGTGAGGGCGAGGCCGACACCGAGGACCGCGGCCAGCACCGGTTCGGCCAACAACTCATCGTCGCCCACGACGGCGAGAACTACCTGACCTGGACCTCCCGCGCCTGGACCTTCGACGCCGGTGGCGCCGTGGACGACGCGGCCTACCGGGAGACGGGATTCTGGCGGATCTCCGCGGATGACCAGCTCGAGTTCCTCGTGGCCCACGCGTCCGGCGTGATCGAGATGTACTACGGCGCACCGATCAGCCAGTCGGCCTGGGAGATGACGACCGACGTGGTCCTCGCGTCCCCCACCGGACCCAAGCGTGGCGGCGCCAAGCGCATCTACGGGATCGTCGAGGGTGGCGACCTGGGCTGGGTCGAGGAGCGCGTCCACCCGGAGCGGGGCCTGGTGCCCCACATGTCCGCGCGACTGCGTCGGATAGCCGGCTAGCGGTTCCCCGCCCGGGTGGCGGGGCCCGTCACCCGCGGCCGACCGCGCGGTCGACCATGCCGACGACATCGATCCCGGGGTCCCCGGTCGACAGCGTCACATCGTCGACCCTGCGGACCCGCGCACACAGGGTCACCGAGGACAACAGCCACACCGCGTCCGCGGCCAACAGGTCGGTCAGCAGCAGCCGCTCCCGCCGCACGCGCACACCCTCGGCCCCGGCGATCTCCGCCATGGCCGCCAGGGTGGTGCCCTCGAGGATCCCCACCTCCGCCGGAGGGCTCACCAGCTCACCGCCGCGGGCGATCACCACGGTGGAACGGGGGCCCTCCAGCACCTCACCGTCGGAGGACAGGTAGACCACGTCGTCGAACCCGGCCGCGGCGGCGTGCCGCAGCGCCGCCATGTTGGCCGCATACGACAGCGTCTTGGATCCGAGCAGCAGCCACGGGGCGGACGCGGCGACGTCCGACGCATACCCCCGACCGAGGGCCGTCACCGCGATTCCCTCGGCCCGCGCCCGCAGGGCCACCCCGCTCACGGGCGCGACGGTGATGTAGGCCGTCTCCCGCCCGCCGCGCTCGGGCCCGCGGGACAGTACCAACCGCAGCATCGCCTCCGAGTCCGGCCCCCACCGGCGCGCGGCCAGGTCGATGCCCGCCAGCCACTGTTCCGGGGACGGCCCGGTCAGCCCCAGCGAGGCCGCTGATCTGGCGAGTCGCGCCAGGTGACGTTCCGGCTTGGCGGGGCGGCCACCGACGACGAGGAGTGTCTCGAAGCAACCGTCGCCACGGACGGCGGCCAGGTCGTCGGCCAACAACAGTGGCTGATCGGACGGGTGGACCCGGGGACGCGGCCCCTCCGGACCGCCCGCGACGAGGACGACCACCCGTGCGTCGTCAGTCCGATCGGTACCCGTTTCCACTGCTGTGCCCATGCCGCCCAACACTACGGCGGGGTACGTAGACTCGCGATCGTGACCGACCCAGTTGTGCCCGAGCGGACCGACAGCGGCTACCGCAGCCCGATCCTGACCCGCCCCGGAGCAGTGAACCAGGCCGACACCTCCCCCGACGTCGGGGTGCCGTACCACTACGGCGACCCGTTCGGGGAGCAGCGCGCGGCCGACTCCGCGCTGGTGGTCGTCGACCGCTCCCACCGGGACGTCCTGACCATCGGTGGCGGCGAGCGGCTGACCTGGCTGGAGGGCTTCGTCTCCCAGCACGTGTCCGAGATCCCGGACGGTGGCGGCGCCGAGACGCTGGTGCTGGACGCGAACGGGCGGGTGGAACACCACGCGGTCCTCGCCGACGTCGGCGGCACGCTCGTCGTGGACACCGAACCCGGCCGGGGAGCGGACCTGCTGCAGTTCCTCACCAAGATGGTGTTCTGGGCCGACGCGACACCGGAGACCGCGGACCTCGCCGTCCTCACCCTCACCGGCGCCGCCCTCCCCGCCACCCTCGAGGCACCGGACGGCACCGAGGTGACCCTGCCGGTCGGGGACTACGCCGGCATCCCGCTGCCGGGCGGCGGTGTGGCCCGGCGGATGCCCTGGCCCCTGACCGGATCGATCGACCTGCTGGTCCCGCGCTCCGAACTGAGCGCGTGGTTCGACGCGGCGGTCGCCGCGGGAGCGCGTCCGGCGGGTTCGTGGGCGTTCGAGGCCCTACGGGCGGCGGGGACGACCCCGCCGCGCGGCCGCCTCGGGGTGGACACCGACGAGAAGACCATCCCCCACGAGCTCCCCACCTGGATCGGCGATGTGGCGCAGCGCGGCGCCGTGCACCTGGACAAGGGGTGCTACCGCGGCCAGGAGACCGTGTCCAGGGTCCACAACCTCGGACGGTCGCCCCGGGTCCTGGTCCGACTCCAGCTGGATGGATCCGCCAGCGACGAACTGCCCGTGCCGGGCGCCGAGGTCCGCGCCGCCGGCCGCCCCGTCGGACGCGTCGGGACCGTGGTCCAGCACCACGAGGACGGACCGGTGGCCCTCGCCCTGCTCAAGCGGTCCGTGGCCGTCGACGCCGCCCTCGAGATCGACGGGGTCGTCGCCGCCGTCGACCCGGACAGCGCCCCGGAGGACACCGGGACCCAGGCCGGACGAGAGGCCATCCGCCGACTCCGCGGCCAGGCCTGACACCCCCGCGGGGGTCGGATCACCCCCGCGGGTCACTGCTGGAGACGACTCCCTCGACACCCGGGCGGACATTCCGCGCCGGGCACGCTATCCTGTGGACAGGCAGATACTCACACTTGCAATGGGCACCCCCGAGGTGGCCCAGCACCGTTTCCGAGGGGGTCAGGTCAATGGGCCGAGGCCGCGCGAAGGCGAAGCAGACCAAGGTCGCTCGCGAACTCAAGTACAACACTCCGCAGACGGACCTAGAACGTCTCCAGCAGGAGTTGTCGGGTGGAGGGTCGCCGACGCGGCTCAGCACCGATGAGGACGATGACCCCTACGGGTCATGGTCCGACGGCGACACCAGGTACTGACCATCCCCCGTTCCCGGTAGACCCACGTGGGCCGGGCATCCCCGAGGATGCCCGGCTCACGCGTGTCACACTGGCCGGGACACCGCACGACGACACAGCGACCCGGCCGGAACTGCCCCGGCCGGGTCGCTGTCGTCTGCGAGCGGTCAGAACCGGGCGTGTGAACCCTCGAGTGTCACGCGGGGGGCGTCGGCGTCCTCGCCGGCCTTCTCCACGCGCCCGATCACCCAGTTCTCGACGTGGCGTGCGGTGAGGACGGCCTGGGCCCGGTCCACGTCCTCCTCGGGCAGGACGGCGACCATCCCGACCCCCATGTTGAACGTGCGCTCCATCTCGGCCTGCTCGACGCGGCCGTGGTGGGCGATGGTGCCGAAGACGGCGGGAACGGGCCAGCGTCCCCGGTCGAGGCGCGCGACCAGGCCGCGGGGCATCACCCGGGCGAGGTTCTCGGCGAGCCCGCCGCCGGTGACGTGGCTGAAGACCCGGACGTCGGTCTCCGCGATGAGGCTCAGGCAGTCGAGCGCATAGATACGCGTCGGCTCGAGCAGCTCCTCACCCAGGGTCCGTCCGAACTCCTCGACGTGCCCCTCGAGCGGGAGTCGGGCGAGCTCGAGGAGGACGTGCCGGGCCAACGAGTACCCGTTGGAGTGCAGCCCCGAGGAGGCCATCCCGATGATCACGTCGCCGGGGCGGACCTTCTCGGCCTGGAGGATCTCGTCGGCCTCGACGATCCCCACACCGGTGGCGGAGATGTCGTACTCCCCCGGGGCCATGAGACCGGGGTGCTCGGCCGTCTCCCCGCCCAGCAGCGCGCACCCGGCCCGGACGCAGCCCTCCGCGATCCCCTCGACGATGTCCGCGACGTGCTCGGGGACGACCTTGCCGATGGCGATGTAGTCCTGCAGGAACAGCGGCTCGGCACCGCACACCACGAGGTCGTCGACGACCATGGCGACGAGATCGATACCGACCGTGTTGTGGACGTCCATCGCCTGCGCGACAGCGATCTTGGTCCCGACGCCGTCCGTGGACGACGCGAGAAGCGGTTGCCGGTAGGTGTTCTTCAGCGAGAACAGGCCGGCGAATCCACCGAGGCCTCCCATCACCTCCGGCCGGGTCGCCCGCTTGGCGTGGGGGGCGAACAGCTCCACCGCGCGCTCGCCGGCGTCGATGTCGACGCCCGCGGCGGCATACGAGGCGCCGGTCGGGGGGTGTGAGTTGTCGGTCATGTGGTCTCTCCTCGTCGGCGCCCCTGGTCGGGCGCCCGTTCAGGGTCGGCGGACGGGGTCCGCGATGTCACTGCGGACCGGGAAGCGATCGGCCTCGAGGCCGTCGACCTCGGCTGCCAGCGCGCGCACGGCCGCGCTCATGGGCGAGTCGTCGGGAAGCTCGATGGGATAGTGCCCGTCGAAGCACGCTGCGCACAGTTCGTCGCCGCGTTGGCCGCTGGCCTCGATCATCCCCTCGACGGAGACGTATCCGAGGCTGTCCGCGCCGATGGCGCGGCGCACCCCCTCGAGCATTCCGTCCGAGGCGTCGACGCCGTTGGCGATGAGTTCGGCGGGGCTCGCGAAGTCGATCCCGTAGAAGCACGGCCAGCGCACCGGCGGCGAGGCGATCCGGACGTGCACCTCACGGGCTCCGGCCTCGTACAACATGCGGACCAGGGCGCGCTGGGTGTTGCCCCGAACGATCGAGTCGTCCACCACCACGAGCCGCTGCCCGCGGATCACCTCACGCAGCGGGTTGAGCTTGAGTCGGATCCCCAGTTGCCTGATGGTCTGGCTGGGTTGGATGAACGTACGGCCCACGTAGGCGTTCTTCGTCAGCCCCTGCGCGAACGGGATCCCGGACTCCTGCGCATAACCGACGGCGGCCGGCGTGCCGGACTCGGGGACCGGGATCACCAGGTCCCCCTCGGCGGGATGCTCGCGGGCCAGGCGGCGCCCGATCTCGACCCTCGCGGAGTTGACCAGGCGCCGGTTGATCACCGAGTCGGGACGGGCGAGGTAGACGTACTCGAACACGCACGTCTTGGGGGTCGGGGGCGAGAGCTTGCGGGACCGTACGCCGTCGGCGTCGATCGCGATGAGTTCGCCGGGCTCGATGTCGCGGACGAACGAGGCGCCGACGATGTCCAGGGCCGACGTCTCGGACGAGACGACCCAGCCGCGCTCGAGGCGGCCGAGCGCCAGCGGGCGGACACCGTGCGGGTCGCGGGCCGCGTAGAGCGTGTTCTCGTCGGAGAAGGTGAGACAGTAGGCACCGCGCAGCCGGGGCAGCAGACGGGCCGCGGCCTCCTCGAGTCCCCCGTCGCGCGCCTCGTGGGCCAGCAGGGTCGAGACGATGTCGGAGTCCGAGTGGGTACTCTCCTCCGAGTACCCGCCGATCCCCAGGGCCGTCGCGTGCCGTTTGAGTTCCTGCGTGTTGACGAGGTTGCCGTTGTGGCCGAGGACGACGGAACCGCCGTCGATGATCGGCCTGAACATCGGCTGGGCGTTGTCCCAGCTCGCCGCGCCGGTGGTGGAGTAGCGGCAGTGGCCGATCGCCACGTGACCGTGCATCGACTCGAGGGTCTGCTCGTCGAAGACCTGACTGACCAGGCCGAGATCCTTGTAGACCAGGACCTGCTCACCGTCCGCCACGGCGATGCCGGCGGCCTCCTGGCCACGGTGCTGGAGTGCGTACAGGCCGTAGTAGGTGAGCTTGGCGACGTCCTCGCCGGGGGCCCACACGCCGAAGACGCCGCATTCCTCGACCGGGCCGATGCGCTCCGCGTCGACGGGCAGGCCAGCGGGGCCGGGGGCGGACGGATCGGGCAGCCCGAGCCCGACGGCGGAGCTGCCACCGGGACGGCGGAGTGACCCGGACGGTGCCGGTCGTGACGACGTACTCTCCACCTGCTGGTGCTCCCTCGCGACTTTCGGGGCGGTCCGCCCGGACGGACCCCGGCGGTGCACCTGCAAGTCTACGGTCACCGACCCCCGTGGCCCCAAAGTCCAGCGCGCAGCCCCCCTCCGCCGGGCGCCCACCCCCCGCCCCGTCACGAGGCACCCGACCGAGCCCCGCACCCCGGCCGAGCCCCGCACCCGGCCGGGCCCCTCACCCCGGCCGGACGACCGGCAGCCCCGCGGCGACCGCCGCCGCCCGGGTCCCCGAGGCGCGCACGCGGCCCTCGGAGATCGCCGAGTCCCAGTCGAGCCGGCCCGTCGCCAACTCCAGCCAGGTGCGGGGGTCCGTCTCGACGACGTTCGGGGGGCTGCCGCGGGTGTGCCGGGGCCCCTCCACGCACTGCGCCGCGGCGAACGGCGGCACCCGGACCTCGACCGAACGGCCCGGCAACTCCGCCGCGAGGATCTCCACGGTGCCGCGGACCGCCGCCGCCAACGCCGACCGTCCAGGAGTGGCGACCGACTCGTCGTCGTCGTCGAGCCACGGTGTCACCACCTCGACGGCCGCGCGCACCGCCGCGGCGTCGGGGACGCGGCTCACGTCGGATCCCCCGCCGCCACGGGGACCGGGTCCGCGGCGACCGGCAGTCCCCGCGCGCCGGTGCGCACGCCCCGACGGCGGTCGCGACGGTCCTGGGCGGTGCGCCGACTCCACGTCCGCGCGGCCAGGCTCGTGAGCAACAACATGATGAGGACGTTGACCGCCAGGACGGGGTACCCGCCGAGGAAGGTGTCCTGCTCGGCATCAGTGGACACGCGCCCGTACTCGGTGGAGACGGTGCTCACCACGGTCAGTGTCAGCAACCACACGCGCGGCCGGGCATACCCCAGGTAGGTGAGCAGTGCCAGAACCCCCATCGCGCCGTAGGTCGCGCCGATGAACAACGCGAGCACCACGACCGCGGGCACCACCTCGGACTGCTCGAGCCCCGCGAACTCCTCCAGGTCCGTCCCGCCCAGCAGGTCGCGCAACGCCAGCACGGTCAACACGAGGACGCTGACGGCGACGAGTGCGCACCCCGCGGTGAGCGCCGCCGGCCGCGGCAGGTGGCCGGGGTCGGGCGCGACGTCGTCGGCCGGACGGTCCGGATCCCCCGAGGCGACGCCGCCCTCGGCGACCGGGTCGTCGAACCCGCGGGCCGCGCGCACCACGCCCGGCGGCAGGTCGGCCGCCGACGCCTCGGGCACCGGCACGGTGCGCAGGTCCAGCACGGGCAGGTCCCCGTCGGTGCGGATCGCGTCACCGCCGCCGTTGCGGGAGTGGTAGCCGGTCGAGAAGTTCTCCAGCACCCGGACCCCCACACCGGGGACGTGGTACCGGATGGAGTCGACGATGTAGTCGCGCTCGACGTCGATGTCCGCGTCGATCTTGTGGGTCACCTGGAGGGTGAACAGCGACAGGCCCACCGCGCGGTCGTAGGTGCCGGCGCCGAGCCACTGCACCCGGTGCCCGCCGGGCAGCAGCCACCCGTCCGGGCACCGCCAGAAGCGCACGTGGTGGCGCTGCGCGGCGTTGCCCTCGACCTCCTGCTGATACGCCAGGCACTGCCGGCGACCGAAGAGCCGCAACGGACTGACCGGCGCCGACGGGTAGGACCGACGCAGGACCGAGGACATGATGATCCCCCACGAGGAGCGGACCGTGATGTCGTCGGCCAGCACCCAGCCGCAGGCGGTCATCGCCTCGTGGATCTGGCGGGCCGTGCCGTCGACGGCGAGGTTGACCGGATCCCCCAGCAGACCGTCGGAGGTGCGGGTGCGGGCGATGAAGTACCCGGGCACGTACACCGACGTGACGAGCGTCTGCAGGCGCGGCAGCACCAGGTAGGCGACCAGCGCCCAGAACGGGATCAGCAGGAACAGATGCCACCAGGTGTGGTGCCAGACGTCGCTCAGCAACCGCCAGCCCAGCCAGCCCGCCGACAGGGTGGCGACCGAGAAGAACACGGTGTCCACCGCGAGGCCGGGCAGGGGTGGCCGCACCGTGTCGTCGCGGACCTTGGTCGGCGGGCTGACGTAGACGGGCGGTTCGGTCGGGCGGCCGGGCTCGACGGGGACTCCCGTCACGGCCGGAGCCGCCGGGTCGGCGCCGCCGCCCGCGACGGGCGTCGTGCGCTCGCTGGTGGACATGGATCGACGATAGCCGCCGGTCCGTCCCGTGCGGAGCCCGATCACTGCGAGAATATGCGCGTGCCCACGCCCGACCCCACCCCCGCGAGTAGCCTGACCGCCCACGAGGACCACCTGCGCGCCCTGGGGTTGCCGCTCGTGATCGCCCCGGCCACGCGGCGCCGCGAGGTGCTCCCCCGCTCCGCCGGCGTCGGTGCCGGGCTCGCGGTGGCCGCCACCGGGATCGCCGCCGTGGACCGGTCGAACGACTACATGATCGCGCTGCTCGAGCGGGCCGGGCCGGGGGCGGAGCCGGAACTGCTCGACGCCCCGGAGCCGATCGCCGAACTCCTCCTGCTGGCGGTCGCGCTCTGGGTCGCCGCCCCACTCGTGGGATGGCTGGTGTCGACGGCGGCCCGTCGCGCGCGCCCGGTGGCCGGCTCGGCGATCGGTCTCGGGGCACTGATCGCCCTCGTAGTCGTCCCCCACGTCGTGTTCGACCCCCACGACGGCCCCTCGTACCGCACCACCGTCCTGCTCGCGGTGGGCGTCCTGGTGGGCACCTACACGGGGCTGGGCTCGCTGGTGCGCTGGTCGGCGCGGCGCGTGCGGCGGGAACTGGCCACCATGGGGCCGATGGTGGCGAGGGTGCTGCCGATCCTCATGCTGGCGGTGCTGTTCCTGTTCTTCAGCGTGGAGATCTGGCAGGTCATGGTGGAACTGTCCTGGCCGCGGACGTTCGCCGTGTTGGGCGTCATGGTGGTGCTCACCGTGCTGCTGGTGGGCATCTCCACCCGCGACGACATCCTCCAGGACCTGGGAGGGCGCGCGCCGGACCACCCGCTGCGTCCGGGCGAGCGGGTGAACCTGGTGCTGGTGCCCGTGCTGGCGACCCTGATCCAGGCGGCGCTGTTCGCCACGCTCGTATTCCTGTTCTTCGTGACCCTCGGGTGGATCGCCGTCCCCGAGATCACCGAGACCCGGTGGACGCTGCGCCCTCCCGACGAGCCGGGCGGGCTGCTGTTCGGACTCCCGGTCAGCGTCACCCTCGTGCGCGTGTCGCTGATGCTGGCGACGTTCTCCGCGCTCAACCTGGCCGCCGCGGCGGCCTCCGACGCAGCGCACAAGGAACGGTTCGTACGTCCGATGCTCGACGAGGTGGTCCGTGGCCTCGCCGCGCGGGAGGCCTACCTGGGGGCACGACGACGAGGGCTGCCGTAGGCCCGGGGCCCTGACGGGCCGTCAGGGGGTGCGGTAGTCCCGGGCGCGCAGCAGGACGGTCACGACCGCCGCGCCGATCACGACCGCCGCGGCCAGCGCGAGCGCGGTGGCGCCCATGGCCACGTGCAGCAGCGCACCGGCGACACCACCGAGGACGAGCGCGGACCACAGGGCCACCTGCTGGCGGTACGGGGCCCACGATCCCCCGGCCAGCGCGTCGACCAGGCGGTGGGCCGACTTCACCACGGCGCCCGTCATGTACGTCACGCCGAGCGAGACCTCGCCACGGGAGTGGAAGACGGAGTTCATGGCCCCCATCGATGCCGCCGCCGCCGCGACGGACACCGGCGTCCCGAGCACCGTGGCCGTGGTGACCCAGTGCAGGACGAGCGAGAGCACGAGCAGGAACGCCACGAGGGACAGGACCGCCGGTCGGTCGTCGAGGTTGCGGCGTCGGGTCACCACCGCGCCCCCGACCGCCCCCAGGAAGAACGAGACCAGCACGACGGCGGCGATGGCGGCACCTGCGAGGTCACCGCCCGAGAGATCGACGACCATGCGGGTGGAGTTCCCGCTCATGAAGGACACGAAGTAGCCGCCCACCACGAGGAAGCCGACGGCGTCGACGAACCCCGCGGTGGCGGCGAGCACCACCGCGAGGACCCGCTCACGCCCGCGCAGGTCGCGCATCCGCCCGCCTGTCCCCGGTCCGGCCGTCCTCCCCGACGACTCAGACGGGGTCGACGCCGAACAGCGCCGGCAGCGTCCCCTCGTGGGCGGCGCGCAACTCGTCGGTGGTGAGGGTGAACTGGCCCTGCACCTCGAACGTGCCCGAGTCGGGGTCGGTCACGCCGACCCGCGCGTGCGGGATGTTCTGCGCGGTGAGCATCTGCTGGAAGCGGATCTCCTCGCCCCGCGGCACGGAGACGATCACGCGTCCGGAGGACTCGGAGAACAGCCACAGGAACGGGTCGGCGCCCTCGGGCAGCACGACGCGGATGCCGCACTCGCCCGCCAGCGCCGACTCCACGAGAGCCTGCGCGAGGCCGCCCTCGGACAGGTCGTGGGCGCCGGTGATGAGGCCGTCCTTGGAGCTGGTCGCCATGATGCGGGCCAGGGTGGCCTCCCACGCCAGGTCCACAGTCGGGGGCAGGCCGCCGAGGTGGTCGTGGGCGACCTGGGCCCAGATGGACCCGTCGAGCTCGTCCCGGGTCTCGCCGAGGAGGTAGATGCTCTCGCCGGGGGTGTCACCGAACGCGGTGGGCGTGCGGCGGGCGACGTCGTCGATCACCCCGAGCACGCCCACGACGGGCGTCGGCAGAATCGGCGTGGAGCCGGTCTGGTTGTAGAACGAGACGTTGCCGCCGGTGACGGGGATGCCGAGCTCGGCGCACCCGTCGGCCAGGCCGTGGACGGCCTCGCGGAACTGCCACATCACGCCCGGGTCCTCGGGGGAGCCGAAGTTCAGGCAGTTGGTCACCGCGACCGGGGTGGCGCCGGTGACGGCGACGTTGCGGAAGGCCTCCGCCAGGGCCAGTCGGGCGCCGGTGTACGGGTCGAGCTTGGTGTAGCGACCGGAGGCGTCGGTCGACAGCGCGATGCCGCGCCCGGTCTCCTCGTCGATGCGCAGGACACCGCCGTCGGCGGCTTCCGCGAGGATCGTGTTGCCGCGGACGTACCGGTCGTACTGCTCGGTGATGAACTTGCGCGAGCACAGCGCCGGGCTGGAGATCATGTCCAGCAGGGTCTGGCGCAGCTCGTCACCGGTGGCCGGGCGCGCCAGGTTCGCGGTGGTGTCGGCCTGCAGTGCGTCCTGGTCGGCGGGGCGCTCGACGGGGCGCTCGTAGACCGGTCCCTCGTCGGCCAGTGACTCCGGCGGGGCGTCCACGACGGTCTCGCCGCGGAACTCGATGGTGAGTCGGTCGCCGTCGGTGACCTCGCCGATGTCGGCGGCCAGCACGTCCCAGCGGCGGCACACCTCCATGAAGGCCTCGACGTTCTCCGGCGTCACCACGGCGCACATGCGTTCCTGCGACTCACTGGAGAGGATCTCCGCGGCGGTCATGCCCTCCGCACGCAGCGGGACGTTGTCGAGCACGATGTGCATGCCGCCGTCGCCGGCCGCCGCCAGCTCGGAGGTGGCGCACGCGAGGCCGGCTCCGCCGAGGTCCTGGATGCCCACGACCAGTTCCTCGCGGTACAGGTCGAGGCAGCACTCGATGAGGACCTTCTCCATGAACGGGTCGCCCACCTGGACGGCCGGGAGCTTGCGGGGCTTGACCGGCGCGCCGTGCTCATCCACGTCGAAGGTCTCGGAGGCGAGCACCGACACGCCGCCGATCCCGTCGAGGCCGGTGCGGGCACCGAAGAGGATGATCCGGTTGCCCGTGCCGGACGCGAACGCCAGGTGCAGGTCCTCGACGCGCATGACGCCCGCGCCGAGGGCGTTGACCAGGGGGTTGGCGGCGTAGGACTCGTCGAACACGGTCTCGCCACCGATGTTCGGCAGGCCCAGGCAGTTGCCGTAGCCTCCGACGCCCGCCACGACGCCGGGGAGCACGCGGTGCGTGTCGTCGGCGTCGGCGGGGCCGAAGCGCAGCTGGTCCATCACGGCCACCGGCCGCGCACCCATCGCCATGATGTCGCGGATGATCCCGCCGACACCGGTCGCGGCGCCCTGGTAGGGCTCGATGTACGAGGGATGGTTGTGGGACTCCACCTTGAAGGTCACGGCCCAGCCGTCGCCGATGTCCACGACGCCGGCGTTCTCACCGATGCCGGCGAGCATGGACGAGCGCATCTCGTCGGTGGTGGTCTCCCCGAAGTACCTCAGGTGCACCTTGGAGGACTTGTAGGAGCAGTGCTCCGACCACATGACGGAGTACATGGCCAGCTCGGCGTCCGTGGGGCGGCGCCCCAGGATCTCCCGGATGCGGGCGTACTCGTCCTCCTTGAGTCCGAGTTCCGCCCACGGCTGGGCCAGCTCGGGGGTGTCGGAGGCGTGCGAGATGGAGTCCACGTGAGAGGTCACGGGGCCGAGTCTAGTCGGCCCCCTCCGGGTGGCGAATCGACGCCTTCGGCCCCACCTCGTGCGGGGTCGCCCGGGGCCCGCCCTACGTCGACAGGACCTCGAACGTCAGGCCGCCGCGCTGGACCCGGTCCAGCAGGGCGTCACCCATGGCCTGGGCCGTGGTGAGCTGACCCGAGAGCGCGGGCAGGTCGTCGAACGCCAGACTCAGACCCGACTCGGCGAGCATCATCGACGTCTCGTTGTACCCCGGGTCGCCCCCCGAGACCCGGGTGACGATCCGACGTCCGCCGGCGAGCGCGACGAAGGTGACGTCGAACGAGGACCGGGCCCGGCGGGACTCGCTCGGCCCGGCTCCGCGGTCGATCCGCTTGAGGATCTGCGACCGGATGGGGCCGACCTGCGAGCCGAGCGCGAGCGCGCCGACACCGACCATGCCGGCCGTGGCGGTGACGGGCGAGCCGACCGACGCGTAGTGCGAGTAGGTGAAGTCCGGCCCGTAGCTCTCGAGGGCTGCGGCCGACCGCAGGACGATCTGCGGGTCGATGGTCGGCAGCGGCACGAGCCAGCGGCCCAGCACGCTGTCCCGGTGCGGCTTGCCCTGGACCGACTTGATCCGCCGACCGGAGACCCTGCCCTCCTTCTGGCGCCGCAGCTTGGCGGTCTTCGCCGCGTCCCGCAGGCGCGCGAACTGGCCGATGGCCGAGTGGAAGGTGCCGCCGGAGAACTGGGCGTCCGCGTGGACGGCCCCGTACACCACCGCGGGCACGCCCTCGGGGACCTGCTTCATGGTGTAGAACACGCCCAGGTCGTGGGGGATCGAGTCGAAGCCGCAGGCGTGGACGATCCGTGCGCCGGAGGCCACGGCCGCGTCGTGGTGCTCGAGGTACATGCGGTCGACGAACTCGGGCTCGCCGGTCAGGTCGACATAATCGGTTCCGGCCTCGGCGCAGGCGGCCACCAGGGGCTCGCCGTACTCGAGGTACGGGCCGACGGTGGTGATGATGACGCGAGCGGACCGTGCCATCTCCGCCAGCGAGCGCGCGTCGTCGGTGTCCGCGACGACGACCCCGGGCGCGGGGACGTCGGGCATCTCGGTGGCCAGTCGGGCGACGATCGCGTCCAGCTTGGTCCGGTTCCGGCCCGCCACCGCCCAGGAACCACCCTCGGGCGTGTGCCGCAACAGGTACTCGGCCACCAGTCCCCCGGTGAACCCGGTCGCACCGTAGAGGACGATGTCGAACGGCCGGTCGGCCTTGTCGGAGGCGGAGACGGGCTGGTCACTGGTTTCGCTCATCCCACGGTTCTACCGCATCGGCCGCAGTCGACGCGGGTTCGGCGCCAATCGGGCCACTCACGCCGCGACGACGGTGGATCGCGCCCCGAAACCTGACTGCAACGACCTGGACCACCGGTCAACTCGATGGCCGCCCCGGTAACGACGAGCCTGCCGACTCCCGCGCAGGGGGCCGCGGCCACCCGGGTTTCGAGGGGGCCGCCCCATCCCCGCCGCACATCACGGCATCACCGGTGGAGAACTCGACCGCGCACTCCCAGCCCGGTGCCGCCGGATGTTCGCCGGCCTAATATCACATTGTGATTTCCCCGGGCGACTTGGTCGCCACTTGGTGAGACACTTCTCCTTGTCCCGGCGTTCCGGGTGCGCGACGACCATCCGGGCCGTCGCGGCCGCCCTCCCCGGGGCGGCAACACGACGTAGTCAACCAAGGAGCCACACATGGATCTCACCGGCTCGATCTTCGACGCCACCGCTCCCCTGAGCGCCCAGGCAACGGGCAGCGCCATCGGCCTCACGGGTTCATCGTTCATCGACACTGTCGCCTTCGCCCTGACGGCGGCGCCCGGCTACCTGCTCAGCGTCATCGCCGGGATCGGCGCCGACCTGGGCAGCACCACCGGCGCCTGACCGAATCCGCCACCCACCAACCAAGGAGACACCTATGGACCTCACCGGTTCCATCTATGACGCCACAGCGCCGCTTAGTATGACGCTAGGAGGAAGCCTCGCCGGGGGCCCCACCGGCTCGTCGGCGATCGACACGATCCTCGGCACCCTCTTCTCGCTCCCCTCGCTCTTCGGGAGCCTGGCCGCCATGGCGGGCGCCGACATCGGCAGCACCTGGGGGCCGTAGCGCCCTCGGCCGGAGAACGTCGCCCCAATGAATCCCTTGAGCGGCAGCGACGCGCCGCCCGACCGCCGGGCGGCGCGCCCCCTTGTATTCACCATGTACATTAGGTGACACGTGACATATTCCTGGCGAATCTAAGTGAATTCCCAGGTACCTGTGCAAAATTCTCCCTATGCGCGTGACCACCCGGGTCGCCGCACGTCGCTCCGCCATTCCAGGGGCGAACTACATAAAGGAGAACCCATGGACCTCACCGGTTCGATCGCCGACGCCACCGCCCCCTCAGCGCTGAGCTCGTCGGCAGCCTGGAAGGCGGCCTGCCCGGCTCGTCGGCCATCGACACCATCGCCCAGGCGCTCTTCATCCTGCCGAACCTGCTCCTGGCCTTCGTCGGCGGCCTGGGCGGCGACCTCGGGAGCACCGGCAGCGCTGGCCTCCCCGTCTGATTCGACGCTTTCAGGACAAGGGGCCCGTCGGGAGAGATTCCGGCGGGCCCTTCGTCATGGACGCGCTGCGCGCGGTTGGCGGCGCGTGCACCGCGCCGCGTCAGCCGCGGTGCATCGTCTAAACCTGGTGTCGTCTAGACCCTCACGATCGTGTCCAGTGCGGACAGGAACAGGCCCAGCCCGTCGTCGGAGGGCCCGGTCAGCGGGTCGATCGCGTGCTCGGGGTGCGGCATGAGACCCACCACGCGACCGTTCGCGGAGCTGATGCCGGCGATGTTGTTGGTGGAGCCGTTGGGGGCGTCTCCGGCGAAGCGGAAGACCACGCGCCCCTCCGCCTCGAGCTGCTCGATGGTCTCGGGCGTGGCCATGTAGCGGCCCTCGCCGGACTTGAGCGGGATGAGGATCTCGGCATCCTGCTCGAACCGGGAGGTCCAGGCGGTGCCGTTGTTCTCCACCCGCAGCCACTCGTCGCGGCAGATGAAGTGCATGTCGCGGTTGCGGCCCATGGCGCCGGGCAGCAGCCCGGCCTCGCACAGGATCTGGAAACCGTTGCAGATCCCCAGCACGGGCATGCCGCCGTTGGCGGCCGAGATGACCTCCTCCATGACGGGGGCCATCGAGGCGATGGCACCGCACCGCAGGTAGTCGCCGTAGGAGAAGCCGCCGGGGACCACCACGGCGTCGACGCCCTTGAGGTCGGCGTCGGCGTGCCACAGGGAGACGGCCTCGGCCCCGGCCCGGGTGACGGCACGGGAGGCGTCGATGTCGTCGAGTGTGCCGGGGAAGGTGATGACGCCGATCCGTGCGGTCACGAGGCCGCCTCCGCGGTGTCCACGCGGACGACCTTCCAGTCCTCGATCACGGTGTTGGCCAGGAGGGACGAGGCGATCTCCTCGAGCTCGGCCTCCGTCACGCCGTCGGCGATCTCGAGTTCGAACCGCTTGCCCTGCCGGACGTCGGTGACGCCGCCGTGGCCCAGACGGCCGAGGGCTCGGTGGATGGCCTGACCCTGCGGATCGAGGATCTCGGCCTTGGGCATGACTTCGACGACGACTCGGGCCACGGTGGGAACTCCTCGATCGGACGGCTACGCGGGACGATCCCGGACCGGCCGGGACTCACTGGTCGATCCTACCCGCCGCTGGTCGCCGGACCGAAAGCTCACGCGGCACCCACGAGCGCGACCGGGGACCACTCGTAGCGGACGGGCCGCGCACCGTGCTCGCCGACCACCGCGTCGACCGCGTCGAGCAGCGCCGACCGGGGCGCCCGGCGCGAGAGTTGCGTGGCCGCGACATTGAGCCGGACCGTCCCGCCGGTCTCGGCGGTGCGCCCGGCCGCGGCGTCGAGGGCCCGGCACCACCAGGCGTCGGCGACGAACCCCTCGCCGATCGAGAGCGCTCGACCCCGCTCGATGGTGCCGCGCGGGAGGTCGTGGATCCCGGTCAGTGCGGCGCAAACGTGGAAGCCCGCCCCGGGGAGTGCCCGGAGGCATCCCGGGGAGGCGTTCCAGCGCGGCGGGGCGAACACCCGGGTACGCAGGCCCATCTCCGCCATGAGCCGGTCGGCGGCGGTGAGACGCACGGCGGCCTCGGCGGGTCCGATCGAGGCGAACTCGGGCCTGCGGGGCCTGGTCGCCGCGTCGTCGTAGCCGCCCAGCACGATGGCGTCACCCTGCCGCCGGCGATGCCGCAGCCACTCCTGGGTGCCGTCGTCGTCGGCGAGTCGGTACTCGCGCCCCCGCCGCGGGGCGACGAGCAGCGAGACCGGCACGGACCGACGTTCGAGGTCGCCGACCAGGTCGACGGCGTGGTCGAGGGTGGTGTCGCGGAGTCCCGAGACCGAGACGATGAGGCGCGGGGTCATGAGGGCATCGTGCCAGGGAGTGATGACCCGGTGACGACGGCGAGGTGTACTCCAGATTGCCGAGCCCGATACAGTGCCGAGCCCAAGACATTGCCGAGCCCGATGCCCCTGCCCCCACGGTCAGATCGGAAGTGTCTCCTCGAGGGCGTCCACCAGTTCGGGGGCTCCGGGCTCAACCTTGGGACGGAACCGTCCGACGACCTCTCCCTCGGGCGAGAGCAGGAACTTCTCGAAGTTCCACTGCACGTCCCCCGCCTCACCGTCGGAGTCGGCCACCTTGGTGAGCTCGACGTAGAGCGGGTGACGGTCGGGCCCGTTGACGTCGACCTTGGCCGCGAGCGGGAAGGTGATCCCGTACTTGCCGGAGGTGAACTCCTTGATGGTGTCCTCGTCACCCGGTTCCTGGCCCATGAACTGGTTGCAGGGGAACCCGATCACGAACAGGCCGCGGTCGCGGTAGTCGTCCGCCAGCTCCTGCAGCCCCTCGTACTGCGGGGTGAGCCCGCACTCGCTGGCGACGTTGACCACGAGGACCGCGTGGCCCGCGTAGTCGCCCATGCTGGCCTCCTCGCCGTCGATGGTGGTGAACGAGATGTCGTGGATGCTTCCGCTACTCATGTGATCCAGCCTACCCACAATGACCCATTGACAAATCGTTGGGTTTTCCCAACACTTAGGTACATGAGTCCAGTCCGACGGGGAGAAAAGCTCCCCATTCACAACCGGATCGCCGTGTTGCGGGCCGAGCGCCGCCTGAGCCGTGCGGCGCTCGCCGAGCAGATCGAGGTCAACCCCCAGACCGTGGGGGCGCTCGAGAGAGGCGACCACTACCCGAGCCTGGATCTGGCCTTCCGGATCTGCGCGGTCTTCGACCTGCCGGTCGAGGCCGTGTTCTCCCGCGAGGAGTTCCGACCGATGTCCGCCGAGATCTACCGCCCCACCCGAGAGGACCGATCATGACCTCCAACCGCGTCGACACCCTCACCCGATCCGAGCAGCGATTCGAGAAGATGCAGACCCGGACGGAGGGCAGACTCCCGTCGTGGCGCACCCCGGCACGACGCCGACTGCTCGTCCGCCTGAACTGGGCGAGCCTGGCGATCATGGCTGCGATCGCGGTGGCGGGTTACTTCTGGTTCCCGATCATCCTGGCCTGGCTCCCCATGACCGTGGTGATCTGCGTGGTCTGGACGATGCTGCGCATCACCATCGACTCCAAGGACACCGCCCCCGCCCGATACCTGGACGAGTTCGAGCTGGCGACGCTCCTTCAGGCCCGCTCTCAGTCGCTCTCGCTGGTCACGGGCGGACTGTTCGTGATCTCGATGGTGCTGATCTTCGGTTCGAGCTTCGAGATCGGCGACGGACACCGGCTCGCCTATGTGATGGGAGGCCTCGGCATCCTCACGTTCCTGGCCGGGGCGGTCATTCCCGCAGCCGCGATGACCCGCACCATGCCCCCCGAGAGCGCGGACGACTTCGGGCCCGCCGCCGCCGACCACACCGCCTGATCCCCAGGAGATCCGCTACTCCGATTCCGGATCCGCTATCCCGATGGGACTAGCACGGTGATTGTCAACCTGTTGTGAGTCATTCAGGCGGCGATGAGGGTTGCCGCGATCGGTGGGATCGTCAGTCGTGAGCCATCGTTTGCCAGGTTGATCGTGACGGTGGTGTTCGGGGTGGGGATCTGGGGTCGTTTGCGGTAGCGGCCCGCGTGCTGGCGGTAGTGCTCATCGAGCCTGGTCTGCCGGGCGCGGGCCGTGTCGACCC
>NZ_JBYMTK010000015.1:0-83765 GCF_057773105.1 Dietzia sp. IBK-p2-15D | reverse complement strand
CGGGCGGCGGTGAGTGTCGGCCCGGTCATGCGGTACTCGATCCGATCGATGTCGCGGCCGGGTACGTGGTGTCGGCGATGGCGATCTCGACGGGCCGGGCCGAACGGATGATCACCTTCGCCCTCGATCTGCACCTGCGGTATCCGGCGATCCTGTCCGCGATGGCGCAGGGGCGGCTGGATCTGCAGGCCGCGAAGATACTGGCCTCGCAGATGGCCACCGTCCACGTCGATGTGCTCGAGGCGGTGCAGCGGCAGGTCGTCGAGGAGTACCTCGCCGCGATCGAGGGCGGGGTGCGCATGGGCGAGAAAGCCATCCGCAGCAACGTCGATGCGATCATCGCCCGCTACGACGCGAACGGGATCCGCCTGCGCCGTCAGGAAGCGGCCCGCACCCGCGGGGTGCGGTTCCACAAGGGCGTCGACGGCATGTCCAGTGTGTCGGCGATCCTGGCCACCGAGGAAGCCGCCGTCCTGGCCGAGGCCCTCGACCAACGCGTGAAAGACCACAAGTACGCCGACGCCCAAGCCGCCGCCAACACCCAAGCCGACACCGCCAACCCCGGCGGCGGCGGCGCTGGCGGCTCTGGCGAGGTCGAGGACTACTCGATCGCCGAGCGTCGCGCCGACGCCCTGATGTCCCTGGTGTGCGGCGATCCCGGCCTAGCCGGCACCCCTGCCCGCCCCGGCCGGCCCGGCGCGCCTGGTGCCGGGGTGGCGTTGCGGCCGAAGGTCACCGTCATCGCCACCGGCAACACCGCCCGCGACGACGGCGGCGCCCGAGTGGAGTTCACCCGCTCCGGCCAGGCCGCCCTGCAGGCCCTGCTGGACATGCTCGCCACCAGCGACGGAGCCACCTTCGAGCCCATCGATCCCCACATCGGCGCCGCCGACGACTCCCGCGCCGCCCTGCAGTACCGGCCCAGCGCCCAGTTGGCCCGCCGGATCCGGCTGCGGGATGGCACCTGCCGCCACCCCGGCTGTGCGATCCCGGCCGAGGCCTGTGATCTGGATCATGTGGTGCCGTTCGATCACGCCGACCCCCAGCGGGGCGGGCACACCATCGAGGGCAACCTGGCGGCGATGTGCCGCCGGCATCACCGGTTCAAGACCTTCTCGGACTGGATCTACGACCTGCAGCCCGACGGCACCCTGCTGGTGCGCACCCCGGACGGTTCGACCATGCTCACCCGACCCTCCGGCCCACTGGCCGAGTACCGGCGTGAACAGGCGCGCGCCGAGACCGAGGCGTGGACCCGGCAGCAACGCCGCAGCCCCGGGCCCACCGGTGAGGAGCAGGCCGACGCGGAGCCGACGTTCTGGTCGCGCCGCGCGGCCCGCCACCGCACCGAACGCCGCAACGCCGAACGCTCCCGTACCTTTGACCCCGCCCCACCCGCCCCTGGGGCTGGCAAGGCCACCGGGACCGGCACAGGCACAGACGCCGCCAGCGCCAGCACCGGCGCGGCCACCGGCACCACGCCCGAGAAAGCCACCCCCGCCAGCGCCACCCCCGAGAGCGCCAGCCGCTGGTGGGCCCGAAACAAACCCCACCACAGCGACATCGAAAAAGGCATCCGCGCCCTACTCCACGAACGCCTCGACGAACTCATCGACCCACCACCGTTTTAGGTGGGTAGGTGGCTAGGTGGGCGCGGGCCAGTGAGGCGTGGATCAGTAGCCGGTGTAGCGCTCCGGCTCCTCGCCGAAGGTGAACCCGCGGCCGGAGATCTTCTCGGGCGTGATCTCGACGAAGTTGTACTTCAGGGTCGGGATCCAGGGTTTGAGCTCGAGCTCCTCCGCGCGGTTGATCTCCGCGAAGCTGTCGAGTCGTCGCGCCGTCCCGCGGATGACGATCGACCAGGCGTCGTCGCCCTCGATGTGGTCGACTTGGAACACGACGTCCGGATGGACCGTGATCCCGGCGAGCTTGGAGCCCTCCGCGGTGCGGAAGAAGAGCTTGCCCTCCGGGGAGAGCGCGTAGTTGACGGGGAAGATGTCGGCACGGCCCTCGGAGACGGTGACCAGGCGTCCCAGGGAGACCGTGCCCAGAAGCTGCAGACTTCGCGCCTCGTCGAATTCGGTGATCGGGTTGGCGTCCATGCCCTGATCCTGTCACCGCAGAGCCTTCACCGGAACCGTTGTCGGAGACTGCCGCGTGACCGACCTCACTCCCCGGCGGCCACCTGCACACTCATCGTGTTTTCAGGTAACGAATTGGGGAAGGGTGATGCAACAACGTGGGGACGTCACTACGGTGGACACCGACTATGAACCCAGGAGAACGAGTAGTACCCCGTAACCCTGATTCGTCCGACGCGCTGTTCCGCGTGCCCACCGCGGCAGACGGAACCCGCATGTGGGAGATCGCCCGAGACAGCGGCGTTCTCGACCTCAACTCCTCCTATGCCTACGTGCTGTGGGGGGCGGAGTTCTCGGAGAGTTCCGTGGTGGTGGAGGTCGAGGGCCGGGTCGTCGGATTCGTCACCGGATTCATCCGCCCCTCGGAGCCGGACACGATCTTCGTGTGGCAGGTCGGTGTCGACGCCGACCAGCGCGGCAAGGGACTGGCGGCGCGACTGCTACACAGCCTCATGGACCGGCTGGCCGAGCGCGGCGTGGTGCGCCTGCGCACCACCATCAGCCCGGACAACGAGGCTTCGCAGCGCACCTTCGGTGCCGTCGCGCGAGACCGCGGGATGACGCTGTCCGACGAGGACTACCTGAGCTCCGAACTCCTCGGCGAAGGTCACGAGCAAGAAGACCTGTACACGATTTCCTAGACGAGGGCGCGCGGGCCGCCCGGCCCGCCACCGTCGCCCGCCTCTTCACAAATGGAGTGATCTGAAGACCATGACCGAGTCCACGCACGACACCAGCACCAATACGGACATCTTCTCCGACCGCGAGTCGGAGGTCCGTAGCTACTCGCGCAACTGGCCGGTGGTATTCGACACCGCCAAGGGCACCACGCTCACGACCGTCGACGGAGACGACTACCTCGACTTCTTCGGCGGTGCCGGCGCACTGAACTACGGCCACAACGACGACGACATGAAGAGCGCGCTGTTGGAGTACATCCAGCGTGACGGTGTCACCCACTCGCTCGACAAGTACACCGTCGCCAAGCGCGCGTTCCTGGAGACCTTCTCCTCGAAGATCCTCGAGCCGCGCGGGCTGGACTACAAGGTGATGTTCCCCGGGCCGACCGGCACCAACGCCGTCGAGTCGGCACTCAAGCTCGCCCGTAAGGTCACCGGCCGCGAGGCCATCATCAACTTCACCAACTCGTTCCACGGCATGACCCTCGGATCGCTGTCGGTGACCGGCAACTCCATGAAGCGCGCCGGTGCCGGCATCCCGCTGGTCCACGCCACGCCGATGCCGTACGACAACTACTTCGGTGGCGTCACCGAGGACTTCCAGTGGATGGAGCGCGTCCTCGTCGACTCCGGCTCGGGCATGAACCGCCCGGCGGCCGTGATCGTCGAGTGCGTCCAGGGTGAGGGCGGCATCAACGCGGCGCGCGCCGAGTGGCTGAAGGCCCTCGACGAGCTGTGCAAGCGCCACGAGATCCTGCTGATCGTCGACGACGTCCAGATGGGCTGCGGTCGCACCGGTGAGTTCTTCTCGTTCGAGTTCGCGGGCATCAAGCCGGACATCGTCTGCCTGTCCAAGTCGATCGGTGGCTACGGCCTGCCGCTGGCGATCACCCTGTTCAACCGCGAACTCGACGAGTGGACCCCGGGCGAGCACAACGGCACCTTCCGCGGCAACAACATGGCGTTCATCACCGCCGACGTGGCGCTGCGCAAGTACTGGTCCGACGACAAGCTGCAGAACCGCACGCTGGAGAACGGCCGTATCTTGCGCGAGCGCTTCTCCCCGCTGGTCTACAAGTACGAGGGCAAGCTCGAACTCCGCGGCCGCGGCATGGCGTTCGGTATCGCCTTCCTCGAGAAGCCGGAGCTGGCCGGAGAGGTCATGGCCCGGTGCTTCGACAAGAAGATGCTGGTCGAGACCGCCGGCCCGAGCGACGAGGTCGTCAAGTTCCTCGCCCCGCTCACCCTGACCGACGACGAGCGCGATCGCGGCATCGAGATCTGCTACGAGGCCGTCGACCACGTCCTCGCCCAGCAGTACCTCTGAGCGCCCAGACCACACACCCTCGACCCACGACCTCGCCGAGGAGGCTCCGCATGATCGTTCGTACCACCGCAGAGATCACCGACACCGACCGCCACATCAAGGGCAACAACGGCAACTGGGAGTCCAAGCGCATCGTCCTCGCCGACGACCGCGTCGGGTTCTCGTTCCACGAGACCACCATCGCCGCCGGCACGACCAACGACTTCCACTACGCCAACCACATCGAGGCCGTCTGGCTGACCCGTGGCAAGGGCACCCTGCGTGACCTGACCAACGACAAGGAGTACCCGCTCGAGGCGGGCTCCATGTACCTGCTCGACGGAAACGAGAAGCACCAGGTCATCGTGGAGGAGGAGATGCAGATGCTCTGCGTCTTCAACCCCCCGGTCGTCGGCGACGAGAACCACGACGAGAACGGCATCTACCCGCTCCTGCGCCTGCAGGACGACGGCTCGGTCGTTCGCGAGAAGTAGACTCCCGGTCGCTTCCGAGCCCTCCCCGGTCGATTTCGTCCAGTGCGGACGAAACCGGCCGGGGATTCTCGCGTTGTGGGGCAGTATCTGTACCCGTGCCCATCTTTGACACCCGTCCAGTCGCGATCATCGGGGCCGGGCCCTCCGGCCTGGCCGCAGCCCGCAACCTCGACCGCCAGGGCGTCGACTGGGTGGGCTTCGACCTCGCCGGAGACGTCGGCGGACTGTGGAACATCGATTCCCCGCGCAGCACGGTCTACGCGTCGGCCCACCTCATCTCCTCCGCCCGCACCACGGAGTTCGCCGAGTTCCCCATGCCGGCCGACACCCCCGACTACCCGGACCACCGCCGGTTGCTGGCCTACTTCCGCGACTTCGCCGACCACTTCGGCCTACGCGAACGGTTCCGCTTCGGCACCGAGGTGATCCGCGCGGAACCGGTGAGTGACGAGCGCGACTCCGGGTGGCGACTCACCGTGCGCGCGGTGGGTGGGAACGACGACGACGAGGTGGGCCCCGGGCCCGAGGCTGACGCCGGGGAGTTCTCGGCGCTGGTGATCGCGAACGGCACCCTCTCCGAGCCCAAGATCCCGGAGTTCGCGGGCCGGTTCAGTGGCGAGGTCCGCCACACCAGCCGCTACAAGTACCCGCGGGAGCTGGCCGGGAAGCGGGTCCTCGTGGTGGGCGGCGGCAACAGCGGCTGCGACATCGCGGTCGACGCCGTCCACCACGCCACGTCGGTCGACATCAGCGTGCGGCGCGGCTACCACTTCGTGCCCAAGTACCTCTTCGGCCGACCCGCCGACACCCTCGGGTCCGGCGGCCGCCCCCTGCCCCCGCGGATCAAGCAGTTCATCGACTCACGCGTACTCAAGGCCTTCACCGGCGACCCGACCCGGTTCGGTTTCCCGGAGCCCGACCACAAGATCTACGAGTCCCACCCCGTGGTGAACTCGTTGATCCTGCAGCACGTGGGGCACGGCGACATCGGGGTCCGCGCGGACATCGACCGGTTCGACGGGCGAACCGTGCGGTTCGTCGACGGGACTTCTGGTGAGTACGACCTCGTCATGCTCGCCACCGGCTACGTGCTGGACTACCCGTTCATCGACCGCCGCCACCTCGACTGGGCCGAGAGCGCCGCCGCGCCGGACCTGCACCTCAACATCTTCCCGTCGGCCCGCGACGACCTCGCCGTACTCGGCATGCTCGAGGCCTCCGGCATCGGCTGGCAGGGCCGCTACGAACAGGCCGACCTCGTCGCCCGCTATCTCGCGGCACGCCGTGACGACTCACCGGCCGGGCGTGCGGCCCTCGCCGTCGTCGACTCCTCCCGGCGCGGTCCCCGCCCGGACCTCACGGGGGGCTACCACTACCTCGGGCTGGACCGGATGGCCTACTACGTCAACAAGAGCGCCTACCGCGGCGCCGTGACCGGGCTGGTCGCGCGCATGGAAGCGGCGGGTTCGGAGGCCGCGCAGACACAGGGGGCCGGCTCGTGAACGTCGACGACATCCGGATCGCGTTCGACTCCGGGTCCCTCACCACACTGAAGATCGTCCTGGGGCTGATCCTGTTCGGCATCGCCATGGACACCCGGCTCTCCGACTTCCGGCTGGCGCTGCGCAAGCCCAGGGCGTTCGCGGTGGCCGTGGCCGCACAGTTCGCGCTGCTGCCCGCGCTGACGTTCCTGCTGACGCTGCTGCTCGGCGTGCAGGGGTCGGTCGCGCTCGGCATGATCCTCGTGGCGTGCTGCCCGCCCGGCAACGTCTCCAACATCCTCACCCACCGGGCGCGCGGCGACGTGGCGCTGTCGGTGTCGATGACCGCGGTGGGCAATGTCCTGGCGATCGCCATGCTGCCGCTGAACTTCGCGTTCTGGGGTCACCTGCACCCCACCGGCCGCGAGTACTTCGCCGAGATCTCCGTGGCCCCGTGGGACATGCTCAGCGAGGTGCTGCTGGTCATCGCGCTGCCGTTCGCGCTCGGGCTGACCGTGTCGCACCTGCTGCCGCAGGTCGCGGCGCGCACCCACCGCGTGGTGGGCATCCTGTCGTTCGTGGCGCTGGGCGGGATCATCGTGATCGCGGTCGCCAACAACTGGACGCTGTTCGTGGCCTACATCGGGGTCGTGGCGGTGGCGGTGTTCCTCCACGACGCTCTCGCCCTGGGCCTCGGGTACGGCATCGCGCGCGGATTCCGGCTCGACGTCCCTGCCCGCAAGGCCATGACGTTCGAGGTGGGCATCCGCAACGCCGGGCTCGGGCTGCTGTTCGTGTTCAGCTTCTTCGACGGACTCGGTGGGATGGCCCTGGTCGCCGCGTGGTGGGGAGTGTGGGACATCATCGCCGGGTTGGTCGTCTCCGTGGTGTGGGCGCGGCACAGCACGGCGAATGCCGAGAACAGGGAGGTCACGACGTGAAAGTACTGGTCACCGGCGGCAGCGGGTTCCTCGGCAGAGGGGTGGTGGCCGGACTCGCGGCGGCCGGGCACGAGGTCACGAGCGGCGACCTGCTGGTGCCGGACGGCCCGGGCGCCCCCGGGGTGCGGCACGTGCGCCTCGACGTGACCGACGCCGCCGCGGTCTCCGCCGCCGTGGCGGGCCATCACGCCGTCGTGCACCTGGCCTCGATCGTCGACCCCGACGGGATGGGGCGCCACGCCGCTTACCGGGTGGATGTCGACGGCTCCCGACACGTCCTCGACGCCTGTGTGGAACACGGGGTTGGGCGGCTGGTGGTGTCCTCGTCGGGCGCGGCCTACGGCTACCACGCGGACAATCCGGTGCCCATCATCGAGGATCACCCGGTCCGCGGCACCAGCGCCTTCGCGTACAGCCACCACAAGGCGCTCGTCGAACACCTGCTCGCGGACGCCCGCCGGGACCATCCGCAGCTCGAGCAGGTCGTGTTGCGCATCGGCACGATCCTGGGCGACGCCGTGGACAACCAGATCACCGCCCTGTTCCACCGACGGCGGCTGCTGGCCGTGCGGGGGTCGGACTCGCCGTTCGTGTTCATCTGGGACACCGATCTGGTGGCGATCGTCGTGCGCGCGGTGGGCGACGGTCCGCCCGGCACGTTCAACGTGGCCGGCACCGGCACGCTGACCATCCACCAGATCGCGGCGCGGCTCGGCAAGCGCACCCTCGCGATCCCCGAGCCGGTGCTCAAGGCGGTCCTCGCCGTGGGCAGCGCACTGCGGGTCAGCCGCTACGGGCCCGAGCAGACCGGCTTCCTGCGCTACCGCCCGGTGCTGGACAACACCCGTCTGCGGACGGTCTTCGGCTACACGCCCGAGCTGACCAGCGCCGAGGCGTTCGACCGCTGGCTCGCGGGTCATCCCGACGCACGCGCGTGACGCCCCGCGTCGGGCGGCCGGCAGGGCAGAATGTCCGGGTGTCGACCATCGTGTTCCTCCACGCCCATCCCGACGACGAGACGTCCCAGACCGCGGGGATGATGGCGCTCGCCTCCCGCGACGGGCACCGGGTGGTGACGGTGTTCGCCACCGACGGCGATCACGGTGAGCGCCCCGAGCACCTCGGACCCGACGGCGACCTGGTCGAACACCGGCGAGGGGAGGCCCGTGCGGCGGCGGCGGTGCTGGGCGTCGCCCGGATCGACTGGCTGGGGTACCGGGATTCGGGGATGACCGGGTGGGAGCAGAACGATCACCCGCTGAGCCTCCACAGCGCCGACGTCGACGAGGCCGCCGCGCGGGTGGCGCGGATCTGCGACCGCGAGGACGCCGACGTCCTGGTGGGCTACGACCACCACGGGAACTACGGGCACCCCGACCACATCGCGGTCCACCGGATCGCCCGGCGCGCGGCGGAGCTGGCCGCGCGACGTCCCCGCCTGATGGAGGCCACGACCAACCGGGACGCCCAGTTGGAGATGCTCGACAGCCCCGCCGCGGCCGAGTTCATGCAGGCTCTCGCGGCCGGCGGGATGGACCTCGACGCGGACCGGATCCGGCAGGCGATCCTCATCGGCGACGACGGACAACCGATCGGGGTCGCGGAGTCGGAGATCGCGTGGGCGATCGACCTGCCGTCGGACGTGATCGAGCTCAAGCGCCGCGCGATGCAGTGCCACGCCAGTCAGACCAGCGACATCGGCATGATGCTGGCGTTCCCGCCGGACATCTACGCCGCGGCCTTCGGCACGGAGTACCTCATCGAGCCCGACGCGAGTGGGTCCGGAACGGACGTGCCGATGCGGCGCGGGTGGCCGTTCGGCTGAGGCGTCGCGCGTGGTGGGGCGCGCGTCAGGGCATGTCGAGCGCGCGGACCCAGTCGCCGTGGCCGTGCGCCGTGGCCAGGGGGCGACCGTTGACGGCGACGACGAAGATGCCCTTGTGTCGACGGAGCGACTCCGGGACCTGCTCGGCGACGTCGGGCAGGAGGGTCACTCCCTCGACCGAGATCCACACACAGTCCAGCTCGGTGACCCGGCGGACGAACTCGGCGCGGGCCGGCGGCTCTAGGTAGCCGAGCACTGCGGTGTGGAACACCACCGGTGTCGATCCCGCGGGGCAGGCGGCGACGGAGGCCTCCAGCTCCTCGACCAGATCGCCCGCGATGATCTGCGGCGGGTCGGCGGCCGCGATGTCGAGCGCGGCGTCCAGGCGGGGCACGCGCTCGGCCTGCTGTCCGGGCCAGATGAGACTCCGCAGCCAGGCGCGGGAGTCGGCGTCGGCGGGGTCGATGGGCGAGAGGTCCACGCCACCGCGGTGGACGACCTCCGGCAATGCGCGGGGCAGCGGGACGCCGTCGCGCAGGTCGCAGTCCAGGACCGGGGGCGCTGCGGGAGAGTCGACGATTGCGGGCGTCAGCTCGCGGGTGACGCCGCCGTCGAACGTGTACCGGTAGGCGTAGCGGTCCGGGTACAGGCACAGGCCGGCGGACGCGCCCATCTCCACCAGCGAGAGCGGGCCGGGGAGCAGGGACAGGAACGGCAGGAGCACCGCGCAGCGCTTGGCCTCGTTGGTCTGGGTGGAGTGGCTGAGGACGATCTGCTCGATCTCCGGCCAGTGATCGTGGACGAAGTCGCGGAAGGCCGGGTAGTCCTCGGTCTCGGGCGCGCCGGCGTGACGGGCGGCGGCGAAGAACAGTGCCGGCTGACGCTTGATCCGGGGCAGAGAGGCGATGAGGTCGCTGGTGGCGGGGTCGTCCGCGATGCCCCGGGCCCAGGAGAGGTACACCGGGGTGCGTCCGCGGACCTCGAACTCGGCGAAGTCGGAGTAGCGGGCGGGGACGTCGTCGACGTGCGCGGAGTCCATGGTGCCCAGCGTCGCACACCCCCTGTGGGGAGGAGGGCTGGCCTGGCCACATTCCACCCGGTATGTTGGTGATGCATCAATGACCTCACGCCTACCTCTGGAGGCCCTCATGGCTGCCGATTCCGACTTCACGCCCGCCAGGAACGCCTCGACCGACGGCGAGTTCGTCCGCGACGCCACCTACATCAACGATCGCGTGGTGGCGGACGTACCGGCCGGGTCGGAACCGGTGGGGGACAGGGTGGGCGAGATGCGGTGGCCGGTGGAGCCCGGCCGGTATCGACTCATGGCCGCCCGCGCCTGCCCGTGGGCCAGTCGCACCATCATCGTGCGCAGACTCATGGGGCTCGAGGGCGTCATCTCGATGGGCCTCGCGGGCCCCACGCACGATGTCAACTCCTGGGTCTTCGACCTCGACCCGGACGAGCGCGACCCGGAGACCGGCCTGCACCGCCTGCAGGAGGCCTACTTCAACCGGATCCCCGATTACCCGCGCGGCATCACGGTCCCCGCGCTGGTCGATCTGCCCACGAAGTCGGTGGTGACCAACGCCTATCAGAAGCTCAACTTCGATCTCCTCTCCGAGTGGACGGCCTTCCACCGCGAGGGTGCCCCGGACCTGTACCCGGCCGAGCACCGGGACGAGATCGACGAGCTGGACTCGTGGATCTACCCCACCGTGAACAACGGCGTGTACCGCTGCGGATTCGCGGCGGACCAGGACGCCTACGAGCAGGCGTACGACGAGCTGTGGGAATCGCTTGACCGGCTCGAGGAGCGGCTGTCCACGCGCCGTTACCTCGTCGGCGACACGATCACCGTCGCGGACATCCGGTTGTTCACCACACTGGTCCGCTTCGACGCGGTCTACCACGGCCACTTCAAGGCCAACCGCAACAAGATCTCCGAGATGCCCGCGCTGTGGGGCTACCTGCGGGACCTGTTCCAGACCCCCGGTTTCGGTGACACCTGCGACTTCCCGCAGATCAAGGAGCACTACTACGACGTCCACCGGGACGTGAACCCCACCGGTGTGGTCCCCAAGGGGCCGGACCTGTCCGGTCTGCTCACCCCGCACCACCGCGAGGAACTGGGCGGTCGACCGTTCGGCGACGGCACCGCACCCGGGCCCATCGAGGACCCGGCGGAACGCATCGCGGAAGGACACGGCGCGGCCTGAGGGGGCGGTGAACGCCTAGACTTATCGCCTGTGACCCCAGCCCTCCCCGAACCCGGCCGCTACCGCCGTGGCGCCCGACAGTTCCTCATGTTCGGGATCGTGGGTGGCTCCGGCATGGTCGTGAACATGATCGTCACGGTCCTGATGAACAAGGCCAACGGCGGGACACAGAACGCCCAGGACATCCTCTTCCCGCTCGGGGGGACGGAGTTCAACTTCCGGTTCACCACGCTGGTGTGGATCGTGGCCTTCCTCGTGGCGAACGTCTACAACTTCCTGCTCAACCGGCACTGGACCTTCGGCAAGGGGCACAAGGCGCCCCCCTGGCAGGAGTTCTGGCCGTTCCTCGTGGTGGGGTCGGTGGCGGCGGCCGCGGGCATCTTCATCAAGCTCGCGTTCACCAACCCCACCAGCCCGTTCTACCTACCGGAGCCGCTGTTCCACGAGGACGCCGGGATCAACTCCCGTGAGTACTGGAGTCAGCTGCTGACGATCCTCATCACGATGCCGATCAACTTCATCGTCAACAAGCTCTGGACGTTCCGGGCGGTGCGCAACCGGCACCACGCGCGTTCCACCACGGATGCGTCGGACGCGGCCGACGCGGTGGTCTAGGCCCCGCCGTGGAGTCCTCGCCGCTGGTCCTGTGGTTCGACCTGATGGGTGTGTTCTTCTTCGCCCTGTCCGGGAACCTGCTGGCGGCGCGGAAGGACATCGACATCACCGGTGGCCTCGTGCTGGGGCTGCTCGCCGGTCTCGGTGGCGGCATCATCCGTGACGTCCTGCTGGGGGTCACCCCACTCGCGCTGTCGGAGCCGATCTACCTGGTCGCGCCCGTGGTCGCGGCGGCGGTCGTGTACCTGCTCGGTTCGCTCATCCACCGCGTGCAGACGCTGATCGTCGCGTTCGACGCCGCGGGCCTGGGGCTGTTCTGCACCTTCGGCACGGCGCGGGCGCTGGATCACGGGATGCCGGTCGCGTCGGCGCTGCTGCTCGGGGTGGTCACGGCGGTGGGCGGCGGGTTGCTGCGGGACGTGGTCGCGAACGAGATCCCCGCGGTGTTCAGCGGCTCCAACCTGTATGTCATCCCGGCGGCGACCGGTGCCGCCCTGACGGCCCTCGCCGTGGCCACCGACACCTGGGGGCCGTTCGCCGCGACCGTGTTGTCCTTCCTCGTGTTCGCGTTCCGCATGGTCGCGTGGTGGCGGCAGTGGCGCGTCCCGGCGCCGGTGCGGAGCTGGACCGTGCGGGACCTCGACGTGCTGCGCCGCCGCGAGCGGTCGGTGTTCGGCCGGCCGCGCCGGGAGGGGAGCTCCGCCGACGACCGGGATCACGAGAGGCGCGACGACGACGACGAGGGCCGCGACCGCGACGACGACGCTGATCCCGACGGCCGCCGAGGCTTCGGGCCGGGCCGACGTCGGTAGGGTTGTCCGGTGCAGTACTACCTCAGCCTGCTGGGTTTCGCGGCGATCGATTCGCTCAATCTCCTGGCCTTCGCCGTCATCGCGGGCCTGTGGCTGACCTCTGCCGGTCGCGGGATCGCGTTCGCGCCACGGGCCGCGCGGTTCACCGGCGGCGCGTTCTGCGGCATCGTGTTGCTCTCGCTGATCTCGGTGTGGGTGATCGGCAACAACCAGGAGTTCGTCCGCAGCCTGTTCTACAACCTGTGGGCGATGGTCGCGCTCGGCGTGGTCGGCCTCGTCATCACGGTCATGGGGTTGCGTACGCCCGCCGAGGCCAAGGAGGAGAGCGTCGAGGCGCCGCTGACGCAGAACATCCTGCAGAAGTTCGGGATCATGGCCACGGGTGTCGCACTGGGCGTCATCCAGTCCGGGACATCGGCGCCGTTCGCCGCGGGGATGGTGCTCATCTCGTTCGCCGAGACCCCGTGGTGGTCCAAGCTGCTGCAGATCCTGTTCTTCGCGATCATCGCGATCCTGCCCAGTGCCGGGTTGATCGTCGCCCTGGCGCGGGTCCGGTCGGGCGGGATCACCGCGGCCACCCGCCGGATCGACCGGTTCCTGTCGTACGGCCGCGTGGCCGGGCGAGTGCTCACCCTCGTGGTGGGGGTGGCGCTGCTGGTCCTGGCTCTGGTGCGGATCGTCCAGCTCACGGGCGTGCTGTCGTAGCGCGGTCCTAGGGTGGCGGGCGACCACCACACGGGCGGTCCGATGAACCCGGGAGACCCCATGCAGACCCAGCCCCAGACACAGAACCAGACCCAGAACCACGCCTCCGCCGCCGGCACGGTGCTCTGCGAGGACGGACTGAGGCGACCTCCCTGGGCGGCGCGGGACCCCCTGCTGCGGGAGTACTACGACACCGAGTGGGGCGTGCCCGTCCGCGACGAGGCCGGCCTGTTCGAGCGGCTGGTCCTCGAGGGATTCCAGTCCGGGCTCAGCTGGGTGACGATCCTGCGCAAGCGCCCGGCCTTCCGGGAGGCGTTCGCGGGGTTCTCCCCGGACGCCGTCGCGGCCTTCACCGAGGACGACGTGGCCCGGCTCATGGCCGACGAGCGGATCGTGCGCAACCGCCGGAAGATCGACGCCGCCATCGCCAATGCGCGTGCCGTGGTAGCCCTGCGGTCCGAGGGTGGGCTCGGGGAGCTGATCTGGTCGTACCGGCCGGAGACCACCCCGCAGCCGCGGACCGTGGACGAGGTACCCAGCCGCTCGCCGGAATCGGAGGCGCTCGCCAAGGAGCTCAAACGACGCGGATTCAGCTTCGTGGGCCCGGTGACCGTCTTCGCGCTGATGGAGGCCATCGGGGTGGTCGACACCCACCTGGTGGATTCGCACCGTCGCGGATCCTCGGGCGTGTGGACCGGGGGCGCGGCGACTCCGGAGGGCGCGGGCTGACCGGTCAGCCGGGTGGCCCCGGCAGTGCGGGCAGTCCGGCGCGGGCGGGGAGGGCGGGGATCGGTGCGGACAGTGCGGCGGCGCCCTCGACCTGCCCGGTGGCGGGGCCGCCCACGCAGCCGGGGATCCCGCGCAGTGCCGCCATGCGCATCAGGGAGCGGTCGAGGGCCTGTCTGCTCAGGGCGCCGTTGGCCAGTGCCTGTTCGACGGCGTCCAACGCCTCGCCGATCCCGGCCGTGGTGATCCACAGCGGGGAGTCCGCGCCGGCGATGAGCGACTCGGCGACCGCCCGGGGCAGCGGGAAGGCGTCGGTGACCGCGCGCATGCCGGACAGGTCGTCGGTGAAGATCGGTCCGTCGAACTGTTGCGCCCCGTAACCGTGGCCCTCCCGCAGGAGTCGGTACGCCGCCGGTGAGAGCGAGGCCGGACGGTCCACCCCGGTCAGTCCGGGCACCTGCTGGTGGCCCAGCATCATGCCGGCGCCGGGGGTCCCGGCGAGTTCGGCGAACGGGTGCAGGTCGTGGGGCACGAGCTGGTCCAGGGGTGGCACGGTCACCGACTGGTGGTGGCTGTCGCCGGAGGAGCGGCCGTGGCCGGGGAAGTGCTTGAAGACCGGGGCCACACCGGCGTCCTGCAGTCCGGTCGCGAACGCGCGGGCATAGCGCACCACGCGGGCCGGATCGGGGGAGAAGGAGCGGTCCCCGATCACGGCGCCGTCCGGTTGCGCGGACACGTCGACCGAGGGGGCGAAGTCGACGGTCACGCCCATCCCGCGCAGGAACTCGCCGCGCGCGCGGGCCGCCGACCGGACCTGCTCCGGACTCATGGTGGCCGCCATGACCCGGGCGGACGGCAGCGGGCCGGCGTAGGGGGCGATGCGGGACACGCGGCCGCCCTCCTCGTCGATCGCGACCAGCAGCGGGAGGGGAGAGTCCTGCTGGAGACGGGCGAGCGCGTCGCCCGAGACCACCTCGCCGACGACGCCGCCACCGAGGAAGATCCCCCCGATCTTGTGTTGCTCGACCGCCTGCCGGGCGTCTGCCATCGAACTCACGCCGACGGTGAACAGTTGCGCGATCCGCTCCCGCTGGCTCAGTGAATCCAGGGGCGACTCGCACGGCGGTGCAGGTGGCGGCGCCGGTGGCGCGGGCGGCGCAGCGCCAGCCGCTGTCGCTGCCGGGGTGGCCGCAGCGCTGACGGGGGCCGGGTCCACGGGTTCGTCGTCCGAGCACCCGCTCATCGCCAGTCCGGTGATGAGGACGGCGGCCGTCACGCGGAGCCGGCGGGTGAGGGACACGACCCCCAATGTATCCGGACCGGCGGGTGAGCCGAATTCGAGCGGGGGGCCGGGTGCCACGTTCATCTGCCGTCCACCCGGGTTTGTGATGGTGACACGGTGACGTCGACTCTGGAGCGCAGACTGGGCCTGTCCGATGCCGTCGTCGTGGGACTCGGCGCGATGGTGGGGGCCGGGGTGTTCGTGGCGTTCGCGCCCGCCGCGGCCCGCGCCGGCTCGCTGGTGTGGGTCTCGCTCGCGGTGGCCGCGGTGGTGGCCGTGTGCAACGCGTTGTCGTCGGCCCGGCTGGCGGCGCAGTTCCCCTCGGCGGGAGGGACGTACGTCTACGGGCGCGAACACCTCGGGCCGCTGCCGGGGTTCCTCGCCGGATGGGGTTTCGTGGTGGGCAAGACCGCATCCTGCGCGGCGATGGCCCTCACCGTCGGCCTGTACACCTGGCCCGGGCACGCCGACCTCGTCGCGGCCGCGGCGGTGCTCGCGCTGACGATCCTGTCGGTGCTCGGCGTGCAGCGCACGGCCGCCGCGTCGAAGGTGCTGGTCGGAATCGTGCTGGCGGTTCTGGCGGTGTTCGTCGCGATGGCGTGGGTCACGGGGCCCGCGAGTGCCGGCCCGGTGGCGCCACCGCCCGCCGTCGACGGTGAGGCGTGGCCCGCCCGGGTCCTCGGGGTCCTCGGGGGCGCGGGGTTCTGCTTCTTCGCCTTCGCCGGATACGCCCGCATCGCCACCCTCTCCGAGGAGGTGCGTGAGCCCGCCCGCACGATCCCCCGCGCGGTCGTCGTGGCGATCACCGTGGTCATCGGGGTCTACGCGGCGGTGTTGGCCGCCACGGTGCACGTGCTCGGGGTGGGGGGAGTGGCCGCGAGCGCCGCGCCGGTGCTCGACGCGGCCGCTCAGGTCGGCGGCGCGGCAGGCGGTGGCGCAGGAGACGGTGGCGAGTCAGGCGGTGGCGCGGTGCTCGCGTCGGTGGTCCGAATCGCCGCCGGGATCGCGGCCCTGGGGGCGTTGCTCGGTGGGGTGCTCGGCGTGTCCCGAACGGCGATGGCGATGGCGCGCGACCGGCACCTGCCCGCGCCGCTCGCGGCCGTGCATCCCATCACGCGAACGCCGTACGTCGCCGAGCTCTGCGTGGGCGTGCTGGTGGCCGCGATCGTGCTGGTCGCGGACGTCCGTCAGGCGATCGGGTTCTCCTCCTTCGCGGTGCTGATCTACTACCTCGTGGCGAACACCGCCGCACTGCGCCTCGATCGGCGACGCCGGCGACTGCCGGCCTGGGTGCCGGTGCTGGGTGCGATCGGGTGCGTGGTGGTCGCCGGGAGTCTGCCCTGGCAGTCGGTGATCGGGGGCGTCGTCGTCTTCGTCGTCGGCGGCGCGGTCTATGCGGTGACCCGACGCCGGGCGGTACCGCCGGGCGTAGCGTCGGGGGCATGACCCACGACGACACCCGCCACGTCCGGCCCCGTCTCCTGCCGTCCCACCTGCGGCGTCCCGTGATCGGTGCGCCGATGGCGGGCGGACCCACGACACCGGAACTCATCGCCGCGGTCGGCGAGGCGGGCGGGCTCGCGATGATCGGTTCGGGGTACCTCGACGCCGCCGGCCTCCGCGCGGAGATCGCGCGTGTGCGTGAGCTGACGGACGCGCCGTTCGGGGTGAACGTCTTCCTCGTGGACCGCGACGACTCCGACGCCGCCCTGTCGGCGGCGGGTGGACCGGACGCCGTGGCGGAGTTCGCGGCGGCGATCGGGCCGGTCGCGCAGCGGCTGGGGGTCACGCTCCCGGAGGAGCCGGAGTTCACCGACTTCGACCAGGACGCCAGCCTCGCCGCCTTGGTGGCCGACCCGGTCGCGGTGGTCTCCTTCACCTTCGGGATCCCGGATCCCGGCGTGGTCCGGGCTCTGCAGGAGTCGGGGTCGGCCGTGGTCGTCACGGTGGCCGGGGTCGCCGACGCACGCCGGGCGGTCGAGGCGGGGGCGGACTGGCTGTCGGTGCAGAGTGCCGAGGCCGGAGGCCACCGTTCCACCACGACGGTGGGGGAGGAGCCCGACGGCATCACCACAGTGGCGCTGGTGCGGGCGGTGCGTGAGGCGCTGCCGGAGACGCAGTTCGTCGCTGCCGGCGGGATCAGCACGCCGGAGGACGTGGTCGCCGTGCTCGACGCCGGGGCGGACGGTGTGCAGCTGGGCACCGTCCTGCTGCGCACCCCGGAGGCCGGCACGAGCGACCTGCACAGGAGCGCGCTGGCCGACCCCGGGTTCACCGAGTCCCGGCCGACCCGCTGCTACACCGGCCGCTACGCCCGGGCGCTAGTCAACGGTTTCGTGGAAGAGTTCGATGCGGCCGCGCCCCCGGCGTACCCGCATCTTCACCTGCTCACCGGGCCCCTGCGCAAGGCCGCCGCGCAGGCCGGGGACTCCGAGGTGCCGCCGCTGTGGGCGGGGTCGCGCTGGCGGGCGGCCGACGCCTACGCCGATCGGCCGGCGGCGGAGGTCGTCGCGGACCTGTGGGACCGGGCGGTGGCGCTGCGGGGCTGATCGGCGCCGGCCGGGTGCGGGTTACCCGGCCCGCCGCTCGGCCTCGGCGGCGATGTCCGCCAGGTCCTGCTCCATCGTCCTGCGGGTCGACTTCTCGGCGACGCGGCCCATCACGGACATCACGACCCGGGAGACCGCGGGGGCGTGAGCGGTGTGTGCACCGAACCGCATCCGAAGGGTCGAACCGCCGTCGGCGTCCGGGGTGATCGTGAAGACGGTCTTGTACTCGGTGCCGCCGCTCTCGGCGACGATGGTGGTGGAGTGTGGCGGCTCGACGGCCAGCACCATCATCTCCTCGGTCGCCTTCATGCCGAACATCTTGCGCGTCTCACGCCAGCGCAGACCGGGCTGGTACGGGCCGGAGGTGAGGATCTCGACCGCCAGCACGCCACTGAGCGTGCGGTGCGCCTCGGGGATGTCGGTGAGCACGGCCCACACGGTGTCGGGGTCGGCGGCGACGTGGCGGGTCAGGTCGAGTTCCATGGCTCCACGGTACCGGCGCGTGTGGACGGAACGGGCCGCGACAGAACGGGTTGCGGAAATGCGGAGACCGGCCCCCGCCGAGCGGGGGCCGGTCTCACGGTGCACTCGGGCCGACCGAAGCCGAGCCCGGGCGAGGCGCCGTCAGGCGCGTCGGCTCAGGAGCCGAGGGTCCCGGTGACAGTCTTGACGATGTCGCCGAAGAAGTTGAGGACGCTGGCGGCGAGGTCGCCACCGCCGTCAACGACCTGCGAACCGGTGCTGACGTTGGAGGAGCCGGTGGCGAGGCCGGGGAGGAAAGACTCGATGGAACCCATGATGTGGTCCTTTCGTCGGGGGATGCGACGCCTGGTGCGTCGATCGGTGTGCGGAGTTCCCGGCGGGCTCGAGGCCCGTCGAGGACTCACCTCCGGACGCTACGTAGGGCTGCAGCAGGATTCACCCGATTCAGTGTCGCGCGCGGGCGATTCACGGGGAATGCTCTTTACTTTCGCTGGTTGGCAGGCATCCGCGGGTTAATGTGATCTGCGACACACGCTTTCCTGAAAGGCGTGCTGCGCCTTTCAGGAAAAGCCCGCGAGACGGGAGAAGAAAGAGCTAATAAATGCACAACGCCGACATTCTCGAAAGAGAATGTCGGCGTTGAATGCGACTAGGACCTCGCGGGTCCAGCGTCACTCAGCTCAGAGCGAGCCCACGACCTTGCCGAGCGAGCCGGTGACGGTGCCGTAGACACCCTTGGCAGCGGCGGAGCCGGTGTCGACGAAGCCCTCGGCGGCGGTGGAGCCGGTGCCGATCAGGCTGTTGAAGAAGTTGAGGACGCCGGTGAAGATCTGCTCGATCATGTGATGATCCTTTCGTCTGCGGGCGGCGCGAGGGTGCGCCGCACTCGTGGTGCAGTCCTGCTTTCGGACTCGCAATGTACATCCCGAATCCGCTGGAGGACGTTACGCAGCGATCGCGGAATTACTAATTGGGAGGTGGTTTTCGCCCGGTGTTCCGGCTGCACGCTTTTTTATCTATGCAGAACACGGGACCGCACATCTTTCTCTTGTTAGGGGTGTCACATTCTTGAAATGCCTCGGGTGGAACCGGCGCCCCGGCCCGATCCGGGTGGTCGCATACCGCCGGCGGACCCCGGCGGGGGAGAATGGTCACCATGACTCCGCCGAACGCCACCGTCGCCGCCCGGACGATCCCGCTCCCGCCGGGCTTTCGCGCCCACTCGGGTGCCGCGGGACTGCGTGAGCGCGGGGATGACGTCTTCGTCGTCGTCAACGACGGTCCCTCCCCGGCCTCGTCGGCAGTGTTCACCCGGTCCCTCTTCGCCGGACCGTCGGTCGTGCTCAGCCGCGCCAATGCTGCGAGCGGTCGGGCGCGCGGCGTGGTGGTCGTGGCCAAGAACGCCAACGTCGCCACCGGCGAACAGGGCATGGCCGACGCGCGCGAGGTGCTCGATCACGCGGCCGCCGCCGTGGGGGCGGCGCCGGAGGAGATGCTCATCGCCTCCACCGGCGTCATCGGCCGGCGGTACCCGATGGACCTCCTGCGCACGCACCTCGACGGCCTGGCCGGTGCCGGGTTCGATGCCGACGCGGTCGCGCTGGCCACCGCGATGATGACCACGGACACCCATCCCAAGACGGCGCGGGTGGAGGTGACGACGACGACGGGCGGCACCGCCGAGATCGTGGGCATCGCCAAGGGCGTCGGAATGGTCGAACCGGACATGGCCACGATGATCGCGGTGCTGTTCACCGATGCCGCGGTGGAGCCGGGGGTGCTGGACTCCGCGTTCAGGGCCGCGGTGGACGAGACCTTCAACTGCCTGTCCGTCGACACCGACACCTCGACCTCGGACACCGCGATCGCCCTGGCCAGCGGCGCGGGCGACCCTGTCGGCGAGGTCGAACTGCGTGAGGCGTTCGAGGCGATCTGCCTCGACCTGACCCGCCAGCTCGCGCGCGACGGGGAGGGCGCCACCAAACTCCTCACGGTCGAGGTCACGGGCGCGCGGGACCGGGCCCAGGCCAAGCGGGTGGCCAAGGCGATCCTCAATTCCCCGCTGGTCAAGACCGCCGTCCACGGCGCCGACCCCAACTGGGGACGGGTCGCCATGGCGATCGGCAAGTGCCACGACGACACGGACATCGACCCCGAGCGGGTCCGCATCGTGTTCGGCGACCTCGAGACCTACCCGGCGTTCCCCGGCGAGGCCGAACTCGAGCGGCTCACCGAGATCATGCGGGCCGAGGAGGTCACCATCGCCGTCGACCTGGGTGTGGAGAGCGGCGCCGGCGTGGCCGACGGGGCCTGCACCGTCTACGGCTGCGATCTGAGCCGCGAGTACATCTCGATCAACGCTGATTACACGACATGAGCCGGCTGCACGACGGGAGCGCGGTGGAGGACCTCGAGGCGATCCGGGCGGTCTTCGCCCGGCGCCTGTACGTCATGGACACCAAACAGTGGGACGCCTACGGACCGTGCCACACCGAGGATGTGGTCAGCGAGTCGTGGGCGGCGAGCGGCGGCGCGGCCGAGGTGCGCGGGCGCGAGGCGCTCACCGCCGCGATCCGCGACACCCTCGACGGTCCGAACCCGGTGACGAGCGTCCATCACGGGCACACGCCGCTGCTGGAGCTGACGGGCCCGCACCCGACCACCGGTGAGCCCACGGCCACCGGCATCTGGGCGATGGAGGACCGGTTGTGGTGGTCGGTCGACGGCCGTGAACGGCGGCTCCACGGCTGGGGGCACTACCACGAGCGGTACCGGAAGGTGGACGGGCAGTGGCTGATCGCCTACCGGCGGCTCGAACGGATCCGCGTGGACACCGGTTGGAGCTAACCCGCCGGGTTGGGGTTGCGGCGGGCCATCGCGAGCAGCGTGTCACGGGTGTCGTGCCACACGGTGCCGCTGATGTCGCCCCACGGGTCGTGCCCGCCGGGGACCAGCGAGACCCGGGCCGGGTCGCCGGCGCGGCGGGCCGCCCGGACATACGACTCGGACTGCTCGGGCAGGACCACCTTGTCGTCGCGGCCGTGGACGCACACCACCGGAATCCCGGCGGGAAGATGCGTGGCCGGGGACGCGTCGACGTAGCGCTGGCGGCGATCGTCCGGGCGGCCACCGAGGAGCCTGTGGACGTACCGGTCGCCCGTGCGCTCGGCCATGAGCAGGTCCGTCACCCCGGCCAGGGAGACGCAGCCGGTGACCGGCACGACCGGCCGGGACCCGGGCAGCGAGGACGGCAACCGCGCCCGCCCCGCGACCCACAGTGCGAGATGACCGCCGGAGGAGTGCCCGGCCACCACCACCCGGCGTAGATCCAACCGGCCGTCGAGCTGCGCGGAGACCTCGGCGAGGTGGTCGACGGCATCGCAGACGTCCGCCACGGTGGTGGGCCAGCCGCCGCCGGAGTCCACCCGCCGGTACTCGACGTTCCACACCGCCACGTCGAAGGACGCCAGGTCGCGTGCATGGTTCTCCATGTACGCCAGGCCGAGCGAGTCCTTCCACCCCCCGCCGTGGACCAGCACCACCACCGGCAACGCCGGGTTCGCGGAGTCGGGTAGGTAGAGGTCGCCGAACGTCTGGCCGTCGGTGTCGCCCGGATCGGCGTAGTAGTGGCGGCGGGGCTCGGTCACCGGGACGGCTCCCTCGGGCGGCACGTACGGGCGCGGCCCCACCGAGTCCGCATCCTGGCCGGAACCGGACCCCTCGTCGTCGTCACCCGCCCCGATCATCGACGTCAGGGCCCACCCCGCCGCCCCGCCGAGGCCGGCCGAGAGGCCGATCAACAGCGAGCGGCGGGACAGGTCGGGCCGGGCGCGGCGCGACGTGCGGCGGCTGGGCATGCGACTACTGGGCATGCGGCGGCTGGACCTCCTGGTAGGGGGGCGCCGGCCGGGTCGGGCGGGGGGACTCAGACGGTGCCGGCGACGACGTCGTTCTCCGCGCCATCGTAGAACGGGACGTACCCGTTCTCCTTGGACAACACGTAGAGCGGGTCATCGAACTTCGAGGTGTCGAACGCCTGATCACGTAATTCGTTCTTGCGGCTCTTGTAGGTCGAGGTCTGCTCGAGCTCCTTGGACAGCCGGACGAACAGGGGCACCGCGTACGAGGGCAGCGAGTCGCGCAGGTGCTTCGCCATCGCCGCACCGTCGAAGTCGGACTTGTCGTGCAGACGCACCGCCGCCATCCCCGCCTTGCCGTCGGCGTCCGGGACGGCCACGCCGTAGACCACGGCCTGGTCCACCTCGGGAAGGGAGCTGACCGCGGCCTCGACCTCGGTGGTGGCCACGTTCTCGCCCTTCCAGCGGAAGGTGTCGCCCAGGCGGTCGACGAAGGACGCGTGCTTGAGTCCCTGGTCGAGCATGAGGTCGCCGGAGACGAACCAGGCGTCACCGTCGCCGAAGGCGTCGCGGACGATCTTCTTCTCCGTGGCCTCGGCGTCGGTGTAGCCGTCGAAGGGCTGGGAGTCGGAGATCCCGCTGATCAGCAGGCCGGCCTTGCCCTTGCCGACCTTCGTCAGACGGCCGTCGTCGCCCCGGCGGGGCTCACCCGTCTCGGGGTCGTAGTCGACGATCGCGAAGTCCATGGGGCAGTAGCCGGTGGTCCGTGGGACGTTGAAGGCGTTGACGAACGCGATGTTGCACTCGCTGGCCGCGTAGAACTCGCAGATTCGACCGATCCCGAACCGCTCCTGGAACTCGTGCCAGATCTCGGGGCGCAGGCCGTTGCCGGTCATGACGCGGATGGAGTGGTCGCGGTCGCCCGGGCCGGGATCCTGGTTGAGCAGGTACCGGCAGATCTCGCCGATGTAGATGGCCGCGGTCGCGCCGGCCGCGCGGGCCTGGTCCCAGAACTTCGACGCCGAGAAGTGCTCCTCGATCGCCATGCAGGCACCCGCGGCGAGCACGCAGCCGAGGCCCACCGTGAGGGCGTTGTTGTGGTACATCGGCAGCGGACAGAGCAGGACATCGTCCTTGCGCAGGCGCACGCCCGACAGGCCGAACCCGGCCATCGCCTTGTTCCAGCGGTAATGGGACATCGTCGAGGCCTTGGGCAGGCCCGTCGTGCCCGAGGTGAAGACGTAGTAGGCGGTCTCGTCGCCCACGGTCTCGTCCGCCTCCGGCGGGTTGGTGCCCCCCACGTCGTCGCCCAGGGCGTCGAGCTCGTCCTCCAGCCAGGTCAGGTCGGACAGTTCCTCCGGACGGTGGTTCGCGCGGAACTCGCGGAAGGGCAGGTCGACCGGGGAGCTGACGGCGATGAGCTCGCCGACCCAGTTCTCCCGGGGGACGGACTGGACGGCCTCGGCGCACTCGGCGCCGACGAGCACGACCTTGGACTCGATGATCTGCTGCGAATGGTCGAGGACCTCGCCGCGCTGGTGGTGGTTGAGCAGGCCCACCGACGCGCCGACCTTGACCGCACCCAGGATCGCGAGCATGACCTCGGTGCGGTTGACCATGCAGATGCCGACGGTGTCGCCCCGCTCCACCCCGCGCGCCCTGAGCACCTCGGCGAAGCGGTTGGCCCGTCGGTTGGCCTCCCCGTAGGTGACCTCGGTGCCGAGGAACTTCAGGAAGGGGGCGTCGGGCCGGTCGGCCGCGAGTTTCTGGAAGCGGCGGCCGATGGACACCTTGTGGCTGCTGCGCGAGGTGCGGACGATGCGGAGACCGTTGAGGACGGACGGCAGGTCGGCGACCAGGGAGGGAAGGCCCTTGGCGAGGTCGGCCGGGCTGAGGGTCCGGGCGGCCTCGGACCGGCGGGCGGTGGCGGTGGACGTGTCGGTCACGGCTTCTCCTCTGTGGCGGTGGTGAGTGACTTCGCTGGGTCGCCCGCGAGGCCACGCCAGGCGAGCTCGACGACGACCCCGGCGGCCACCGACGTGGGGATCGAGCGGTGCGCGACGCGGTCGGCGACCGCTTCGCCCGCCCCGACGAGGGCGGTGGCGACGACCTCGAGCACCTCGCGGCTGCGCTCGTCGACGGAGTTCTGCGCGAGGAGGTCGGTGGTCAGGTCGACCAGGACCGACCGGGTCTTCTCGACCTCCTCACGGAACTGGGGTTCGGCGAATGCCTGACGGTAGACGACGTTCCACGAGTCCGTGTGCTGGTCGACGAACTCCAGGAACGCCTGGACGACGCCCTCGAGTCTCCGCCGCGGCCCGGCGCTGCCGGTCGCGGCGTCGGTGAGGTGGTCGATGAGCCGCCCGGACTCCCGGACCACGCACGCGGCGAACAGCTCCTCCTTGGAGCCGTAGTACAGGTACAGCATCGGTTTGGAGATGCTCGCGTGGCGGGCGATGGTGTCCATCGAGGCCGACCGGTAGCCGAGATCGGAGAACACGCTGATCGCGGAATCGAGCATCTGTTGCTCGCGGATCGCGCGTGGGATGCGTTTGGTCCCCGTCGTCACAGGTCTCCTCCCGGCGGGCGCGGTGTGGTGCGGTCTGGTGTGGTGGTCTGGTGTGGTCGTCTGGTGAGGCGCGGTGTCATGTGCCACACCCAACTTACCCGCCGGTAAGGACTTATGGGAGCCGCTCCACCGATCCGTCGGGCGGTGGGTGCTACTCTTCCGGCGTCGGTGTGCTCCACAGCACTGCCGTCAGACACTGTCACGTGAACCGCAGGGAGAACCCGATGAGCTTCGGTACCGGAGCGCTCGCCAGCGCAGTCGGCGGAATTGTCCTCGGCGGCATCGTCGCCTTCGGTGTCAGCACCGCGATGGCCGAGAACTCCATCCCCGAGGTCGCGCAGCCGCCGGCCGACCAGGCCCTGCTCGGCCAGGTCGAATACGGCGCGCGCTGATCCCGCGTCGCTGTCAAGTTCTCACGCCGGCGTAGGTGATCCGCGGGGTCCGTCTCGGCGCCGGCGCGCGTGACGCGGTCGTCGCGTTTCTCGCTTTCCTCCTGCTGGCGTGCCTGCAGGCCCCGGGGCTGGTAGTCCCGGACACCAAGTACGACCTCGTCGTGGACCCCGGGCGCTTCCTCGCCCAGGCCACCCACCTGTGGACCGGGCTGTCCTTCTCCGGTCAGGTGCAGAACCAGGCGTACGGATACCTGTTCCCGCAGGGCCCGTTCTTCGCAGTGTTCGACCTGGTCGGGATGCCGGCCTGGCTGACCCAGCGACTGTGGTGGGCCGTCGTCCTCACCGTCGCCTTCGTCGGCGTGGTCCGCGTGGCCGCCGCATTGCGCATCGGCACCCGGCAGACCCGGGTCGTGGCCGGGATCCTCTACGCGCTCGCGCCGCGCATGCTCGGCGACCTGGCATCGATCTCGTCGGAGATCTGGCCGGTCGCCCTCGCCCCCTGGGTGCTGCTGCCGGTCATCCGGGTGCTGCAGGGGCGGATGTCGCCGAGGCGCGGCGGAGCCGGTGCCGCGCTGGCGTTGGCGCTGATGGGGGCGGTCAACGCCGTCGCCACGGCGGCCGCCTGCCTGCCCGCGGTGCTGTGGTGGGCCCTGCACCGCCCGGGCCGCACCTGGGCGCGGCTGGCCGCGTGGTGGCTGCCGCTGTCCGCGGCGGTGTGCGTGTGGTGGGCGGTGCCGCTCGTGCTGCTCGGCCGCGTCTCGCCCCCGTTCCTCGACTACATCGAGTCAGCTCAGGTAACCACCCGCTGGTCCTCGGCGACCGAGGTGCTGCGCGGCGCCTCGACGTGGGTCCCGTTCGTCTCGACCGACCGCACCGCCGGCGCGGACCTCACGAGCGAGCCGGTGTTCGTCCTGGTCACCGGGGTGCTCGCGGCGGTCGGCGTCGTGGGGTTGCTGTGGCGCGGGATGCCCGCACGGGGCCGGCTGCTGGCGATCGCCGCCGTCGGCCTGGTGGCGATGGCGGCGCCGTGGGTCGGGCCCGCCGGCGGCGGCCTCGCCGAGACGCTGCGCGACTTCCTCGACGGCCCGGGCGCCGCGCTGCGCAACGTCCACAAATTCGATCCGCTACTGCGGTTGCCACTGGTACTGGGCGTCGCCCACCTGCTGTCCTGTCTGCTCGCGGGACTCGCCGGGAGCGGCGGCGGGGACACCCGAGGCGAGACCCCCCGCGTCCGCGTGGTGGACGCGCTGGCGCACCCGGAGCGCCACCGGTCGGTGGCCGTGGCGATGGTGATCGTGCTGGCCGCGGGTGTGTCCGTGGCCCCGGCGTGGCTGGGCAGGCTCGCGCCGGTCGGCGCGCATGAGTCGCTGCCCGACCACTGGCCGGACGCGGCGCGGTGGCTGTCGGAGAACGCGCCGGTGGACCGGCCGGGTGCGGACGGGGAGGACGGGGAGGACGGGGAGTCCGACCCGGCCGGCACCACGCGTGCGCTCGTGGTCCCCGGCGCGTCGTTCGCCCGCCAGGTGTGGGGGGTCACCCGGGACGAACCCCTGCAGCCGTTGGCCCGGACGCCGTGGGCGGTCCGCGACTCCGTGCCGTTGCAGCCGGCCCCCGCGATCCGCGCCCTCGACGCCGTGCAGCAACGACTGGCCGACGGCCGCGCCGCGCCCGGGATGGCCGCCACACTGGCGTCGCTGGGCGTCGGTTTCCTCGTGGTGCGCAACGACCTGTCCGAGGACGCCGCCGCGCCGCGCCCGGCGCTGGTGCACCAGGCGATCGACGGCTCGCCCGGGTTGGTGAAGGTCGCCGAGTTCGGCGACCCCGTCGGGGGATCCCGGGTCGGTGACGACGGGGGTGGTGACGACGGGGTTGGTGACGACGGGGCCAGGAACGACGACGAGGTGGTCGTGGTGCCCGATTCCGGGCTGCGGCCGGCCTATCCGGCGATCGAGATCTACCGGGTCGACTCACGACTGGGATCGGATGCGGCGCCGCCCGGACCGCCCCGCTCGGCGACCGCGCCGTACACGGTGGAACTCCGCGACCTCCAGGTCGTCGCCGGAGGACCCGAATCACTGTCCCGGTTGGACGACCTGCTGGCGTCTCAGGACACCGTCGGCTCGCCGTCCCGGGTCACGCGCCTGCTCGAGGCCGACGCGCTCGCCGCCGGCGTCGACCCGGCGTCCGACCCGTTCCCGCGGCCGCGGCCGCTGAACTCCACCGGCCCGGTTTTGACGGACTCCCCGGCGGATCGCGAGACCGACTTCGGCCGGGTCGACCACAACTCCTCGGCCGTCCGGGCCGAGGGCGACCCCCGCCGCAGCCGCGGCACGGTCCCCGACTACCCGGCGACCGTCGCCGAGGACGACCCGGCTCTCACGCGGGCCCGATGGTGGGACGCCCGGGTCACGGTGTCGTCCTCGGCGGCCGACTCGGCCCAGACCGGACCGGTGCGGCCGGCGCACTCCGTCGCCGCCGCCGTCGACGGTGATCCCGACACCGCCTGGCGATCCGGCGGGTACGGGTCCGCGTTCGGTGAATGGATCGAGATCGACCTGCCCGAGCCCCTCGACCGCGGCGTCCTGACGCTGACCGTCCCGGACCCCGCCGCCGGACCGCCCGTCAGCAGACTGGAGGTGCGCACCGACACCGGAACCACGACGGTGTTCCCCGCGGTGGGCGAACAGACCTCCGTGCCACTGCCGCCCGGCCCCACCGGGCGGGTCAGGGTGACGGCCACGGGCTTCGCCGACGGCGGCCGCGGCACCTACCTCGAGGTCTCCGAGATCGGACTGACCGCCGGTGGCCAGGACATCCCACTGCTACGGACCATCGCCCTGCCCGGCCGGCCCGAGGACTCCCGCGCGCCGTCCGGCTGGCTGCTGCGCCACGAACTGTCCGGCCGCTCGGACTGCGTCCACGCCGGCAGCCCGGTCGAGGGACTCGCCGGGGCCGAGGAGTCCACCGGCGCCGCCAGGTGCGCCCCCGGCCTGGCGATCGACCCCGAGGAACCGGGCCGCTTCGCCCGCCTGCTCGACGTCCCCGCCGCCACGACAGTGATCCCGCGACTGCTCGTGCGCCCACGTCCCGGCCCCGCCCTCGACGACGTCCTGCGCGGGGACCCGGCCACCCGCGCACGGCAGGTCCGCGCGACGGGTGAGTCGCTCGTGGACGACCCCGCGGGCAGGCCGTCGGCGGCCGTCGACGGCGACCGTTCCACCAGCTGGCACGCGCCGGACGTTCCCGCGCCGTCGCTCGCCCTGAGCCTGCCCGGTCGTCAACTCGTCGGCTCGCTCCGCCTCTGGGCACCCCGCTCCGAGGCCCCCGCCGCGCCCGAGGTCATCACCGTCGACACCGGGGTCCAACGCACCCGCGTCGACCTGGCCACGCTCACCCCGGAGGAGGACGGCTCCGTCGTCGTCGACGTCCCCGCCGACCACACCGATCGGATCACCGTCCGCGTCGACGACACCCGGGACGTGCGCGGTCCCACCGGCGCGCGGCTGCCCACCGGCATCGCCGAGGTGTGGGTACAGGACCCCACCGGCGCCCGCATCGGCGCGCTGCCCGCCGCCGACGACGAGCCCGTCACCCTGACCTGCCGGGACGGGCCGAAGCTGCACCTCGGCGACCGGGTCGTCGGCACGCGGATCACCGCCAGCCGACGGGCGCTGCTCGAGGGTCGCGCGGTCACGGCCGAACTCTGCGACGACTCCGCCGTCCGGCTGGACGCGGGACCGCAGGAGGTCTCGGTGGACCCGGGTCAGGCGTTCTCCGTCGACACGGTGGGCCTCGTCGTCGTCGACCCGGGAACCGGGAGCCGCACGGGAGGCACCGGGGGCGGCCCCGCGCCGATCCTCGGCGGTGCCCCGCACCCCGCCCGGGCCGTCGCCACCGCGCTGTGGGACGACTCGCGGCGCGAACTGCGCGTGCCGTCCGCGCCGCGCGAACGCGTCCTGGTGATCCCCGAATCCGTCACGCCCGCGTGGCAGGCCCGGCTCGTCGCCGACGACGGCACCGACCTGGCCGACCCGCGTCCGGTCACCGTCGACGGGTGGAAGCAGGGCTGGGTGCTGCCCGCCACCACCACCGGCGCCACCCTCGTGCTCACCGTGCCGCTCGACGCGCCGTACCGCGCGGCGCTGCTCACCGGGCCGCTCGCGCTGCTGCTGGTCCTGCTGCTGTTCCTCGTCCGCGGTAGCCGTGACCGGGCGGGGGCCCGCGCCACGCCGTGGCGCGGGCGCGGACCGTTGACGGTCGCCGCGACCGCCGCGTTCGGGTTCGCGATGGCCGGGCCGGTCGGGCTGGGGGTGACCGCCGGGCTGACCGTGGGTGCGCTGGTGGCGAGTCGGTACCTCGGAGCCGGGCGGGCCCGGCACCTGCTCGTCGTGGGGGCCGGGGCGGGGATCGTCGCCGGCGCCGCGGTGCTGTCCCGCGCCCCGTGGCCGGACCCGCTGGGCTACGCCGGCGACGGCTGGGGGCCTCAGGTCGCGACGGTGGCGGGGCTCGTCTGCGCCGGGCTGGCCGCCAGCTGGCCGTCCGCGGGCCGTCCGCGCGGCGCGCGCCGGGGTGCCAGCCAGCGTCCGGCCGGCACCTCGACCAGCGCGTAGCTGGCAGCCGCGACCACCGTCGAGACCACCGCGGTCACCAGCCAGATCCGCAGCATCTGTCCGGAGAACATGGGCACCGCCGCGATCTGGAACGCGAAGTGCAGGACCAGGACGTGCCACAGGAACACGCCGTACGACCACCGGCCCAGGGTCGTGAGGACGGTCGAGCCGAGAACGGCGAAGCGCAGCCCGCCGCCGTCCGCGGTGCCCGGGCCGGCCGGGGCCAGCGCGGCCGGGGCCAGGAGGCAGAACGCCACCACGGCGCCGAGCGCCGTGCGGAGCGCGAACTCGGGGCCCGACGGATGCACGAAGCCCTCGGTGAACCACTGCGGCACCGTGCTCACCAGGAACGCCGCGGCCGCGACCGCCCACCACCCCCACCGTGCGTGGCGGTGGCGGGCCAGCGTCGCCGCCCGTCCGGGCGGGGCGCAGGCGAGTTCGGCCAGGATCATCCCCGCCGCGAACCACGACGCGAACGCCGGCGGCAGGATCTGGTCGTTGAGCCGGTCGTGCAGTCCCAGCTCGTACCACGGCACGAGCGCCCATCCCAGGCTCGCCACCCCCGCGACCGCGATCGCCGGGATGCGCCACCGCGCCGCCCGCCCGCGCAGCCCCGCGAGCGCCCACCACAGCAACGGCAGCACCAGATAGAAGCTCATCTCCACGGACAGCGACCACGCGTGCGTGAGCCCCTCGACGAGGGAGTCCGGGACGTACACCTGGGTGAGCGTCAGGTTGGACGTCCATGTGCTGGCGGAGCTCCGTGCGTTCCGGGGGATGAGCAGGAACACCGCGGCCACCAGGACGAGATACGCGGGCATGATGCGGACGAGTCGGGAGCGCAGATAGTCGCGGGCGGGCCGTGCGGTCCCCGTGCCTCCCCGGCGTGCGTGCAGGGCGTGCGCGCGCCACAGCAGGAAGCCCGAGAGCGCGAAGAACACGGCCACGGACAGGTCGAAGCGGCCCCAGACGCGGTTGAGGAACGACCCCGTCGAGGCCCCGGTCTGGAACGCGACATGGGTGGTGAGTACAGCGAACGCGGCGACCGCCCGGAGCCCCTCGAGCGCCGGCACGAAGCCCGTCGCGGAGGGCAGAGTCCCGACTCGGTGGTCGGGGGTGCCAAATGCGTTCTTCATCACTGTTAATCTTCTCCTGATGATGGTCCGGTCTGGCAGCCGACCCGGGGACGTTACCCGGGCGTGACCACGGACCGAGGGCGCGACTCCAGGAGGACAACCGATGGCACGACAGAGCAGTTCCGCGGGACGGAGGTCGTCGGTGCCCGCGCTGGTCCTCGTCGGGCTCGGCGCATTCTTGATCACTATCGCACTGGCGCTCGTGTTCTTCGTGGTGCCGGCGCAGAAGAAGACCCCGCTGGACATCAATTCGACGACCGTCACCGAGGTCGCGCCGGGGGCGGTCCTCGTGGGCAGGGCGCTGGCGGGCAACGCGCCCACCGAGCTCAACGCGGACCGGCCCGAGTGCCGTCCCGAGGACGGGGCCGAGGGAGAGGGCGACGCGCCCGAGGGTGAGGCGGTCGAGACCCAGGACGGCGCCGAGGCCGACGACTCCGAGGTGCAGTTCCCCGTCTCGTGCTTCATCGACAACGACATCCCCCTGTACTCGCAGCGTCGGGTGATGGCCGTCGAGCCGTCGGACGCCGACGTCATCACCCTGCAGGCCGCCCAGTCGCTGCTGCGCGAGGACATCGCGGGCGGCGACGAGGTCGAGGCGCTGATCAACGCCACAATCGACCGCATCACGCTGGACCGCGTCACGGCGCAGCCGGTCGACGAGGCCACCAGCACCCTGCAGGTCGTCGCGGGCGGTGCCGACGACACCGCCCCCACGGGTTTCGTCCGCGAGGGGCTGCAGTACAAGTTCCCGTTCGACACCGAGCAGCGGGCCTACGACTACTTCGACGCCAGCACCTTCACCACCAACCCGATCGAGTTCGTCGGCGAGACGTCCGTCGGTGGGATCGAGGCCTACGAGTTCACCCAGGAGCTCGGCCCGATCGACATGTGGTCCTCGATCCGCGACCACTTCGCCTCGATCTCCGACGGCTACGACCCCGCCGTCGAGTCGATCCTCGCCAGCTACCGCCGCGAGGGCATGACCGCCGGCCAGTGGGGCCTCGAGGGTGACCCCGACCGCCCGGTTGACATGCGACGCTTCTACACCAACACCCGCACGGTGTACGTGAACCCGGCCACCGGCCAGATCATCAACGGCAAGGAGGACATCTTCCAGTTCTTCGCCGAGGACCAGGCCGAGGCCGACGCCTTCTTCTCCGACAAGGCCCGCCTGGAGGAGGAGAAAGCCGAGCCGACCCGCACGGCCGTCCGCTTCCAGTCCGGATGGAACGACGAGACCCAGGAGAGCACTCTGGCCGCGGCGCAGGACAGCGCGGACACGCTCAACACGTTCGGTCGTATCGTCCCGGCGGTGCTGGGCATCCTCGGCCTGCTGTCGCTGATCGGTGGCATCGTGCTGGGCCTGCGCGGGAGCCGCGGCGGCACCGGCGGACGGACCACCCGGACCCGCGCCTGACCTGTCAGACCCCGCGGCCGCTCGCCCTATCCGGAGCGGGGGCCGCACCCGGAGCATCGACAAGAGCGTTCCGCACACGACACCCGAGTGGGAGTGTGCGGAACGCTCTTCTCGTTGGGTGACGGACCCGCGACCGCCGCGCAGCCGCCGCGCAGCCGACCGCGACCGCGACCGCCGCGCGACCGTCGGGGACACCAGCCGCCCGGCTCCCGCGATCTGTCCCTCGGATCGGGCGCTGCGAACCCGCGGCCGGCCTCGACGATCCCGCTCCGCCAGCCGCTCCGCCAGCCGCTTCGCCTATCGGATCACGCGCCACCTAGCGGATCCGGTAGGTGAGTCGCCAACGGATAGGCGACGTGGCTCGGCTCGAGGGCGCGGCCCGCTCGGGGCCCTCGCTTCAGGCAGGGCGCACGCGGAGCGCCCGCCAGCCGGCGGCGACCGTGGTGAGGGCGACCGCGACGAGCGTCGCGCCCAGGACGCCCTCGACGTCGCGGGGCGCGAACCACACCGCGACGGCGGTGAGCACCAGACCGCACCAGGCGATCGCGGCCTCCACCGTCCGGTCGGAGGCGATGCTCGCCAGCAGGAACGCCTGCAGCACGCTCAGTGTCACGCCCAGGGCGGCGAACGCCCACAGCAGGCCGGCCACGGGCCGGTAGTCCTCGCCGACGACCACCGGCACGAGCGGGGCGGCCGCCGCGGCACCGACCACCACGACGGCGCCGATACCCAGCAGGACACCCACCGCGGAACGGACCGCCCCCCGGTGCCCCGCCGGATCGGCCATCCTCGGGTAGAGCACCGTGCCCACGGCCTGCGGTAGCCAGAACGCGGCCTTGGCGGCGACCGCCCCGAGCGCGTAGCGGCCGGCGTCCTCGGGGGATAGCAGCGCACGTGCGAGGAGCAGGTCGACGGAGGTCAGGGCCATCATCACGAGCTGCACCTGGCCGGCCGCGAGTACGGCCGCGACGCCGGGTGAGGTCGACGAAGTCCCGGTCGGCGGTCGCCGCGCCTCGGACCCGCGTGTCGAGATCCACGTCGCCACCACCCAGGCCACCGTCACGCCGACGGCCCCGGCCGCGAGCGCGGGCCCCACGCCTCCGCCCGCGGCGAGGACCGCGACGGCCGGCACCACCTTGCCGGCGCCGGCGAGGGCGAGCACTCCGCCGAGGGCGCGGAACCGCTCGGCGCCCTGCAGCAGGCCCTGTTCGGTGGTGAGCAGACAGAGCACCGGGCCGGGGGCCAGCGCGGCGGCGGTGGCCGGGACGGGGGTGTCCAGCAGCAGCGACACCGGGACGACCGCCAGTGCGGCGACCACCGCGACCAGGAGCGCGACCCGCCGGCCGAGCGAGCGCAGGACCTCGTCCGGTACTCCGCGTACGTGGTCGCGGGCGACGACCGCCTGCAACGCCAGTGACGGAACGGCGACCAGCAGCTGCGCGGACAGCAGGGCGGCGAAGGCGCCGTAGCCCTCGGGCCCCAACCACCGGGAGGCCGGCAGGTGCAGCAGGTAGGCGGCGATGTTGGCCAGCATCGACCCGGCCGTCACCGCCCCCGCGCCGGTCAGGAAGCGCCTGGTGGCGGAGCCCGGTGCCGCCTCGCGCGCCTGATGGTCCACACCGGGAATCGTAGGGGGCCGCCGCGGTGGCCCGGTGGCTGGCCGCCGACGGCCCGGCCGCGCGGTGGCGGCCGGCCCCGCGCGCGGGCGTGGTGGAATGAGCGCATGTCGTCCGCTGTCGGTTCCCGTCGCGTGATCGCGCGACCCGCCGGGAGGGACGCCGCGGTGGACGCGGCCGTGGGGGCGGTGGTGACCGCCCTGCTGCTGGCGGGGGTGGCGCGGCCCGGGTTCCCACTGCTCAGAGACTGGGTGGCCACGCCGACGCCGCCCCTGTCGGACGCCGCGCTCGGGCTGGGGGAGTCGGCGGCGCGGGCGGTGCCCCAGGACGTGGCGGTGGTGTGGGCGACCCGCGCGCTGCAGGCGGTGGGGTTGCCGGTGTGGCCGCTGACCGGCGTTCTCACCGCCGTGTTCTGCATCTGGTTGGCGGTGGCGGCGGGGGCGCTGGTGCGCCGGGTCCTGCCCGGCGACGCGGCCGCGGGGCTGTCCGGGCTCTGGCTGCGCCTGCCCGCCGTGGTGGGGGCGGTGTGGAACCCGTTCGTGGTGGAGCGGCTGCTGCAGGGGCACTGGTCCGTGCTGGCCGGGACGGCGGCGGTGATGTCGATGCCGGTGTTGTTGGCCTCCGCCGGCGCCCTCGGTGGCGCGCCCGGTCGGCGCCGGGTGGCGGCGGCGTGCGCGGCGCTGGCCGCGGCGGGGCTCACGCCGACGGGCTGGGTCCTCGCGGTTGTCGCCGCGGCGGTGTCCCTGTTCAGCGGCGGTGCGGGTGGCGGTGACAGTGCCGGTGATAGTGCGGGTCCCGCCGCGCGGCCGGGCCGGCGCGACCGTGCAGCGCTGGCGTTGGCCGCCACCGCCGTGGTGACCGCGCTGCCGTGGCTGCTCGCGACCGCGCTCGCCCCGGCCGGGACCGGCACCGCGCCGACCGCCGCCACGGGCGTGAGCGCGTTCGCCTCCCGCGCCGAGCCCGGCATCGGCACCTTCGGGTCCGTGGTCGCCCTGGGCGGAATCTGGAACTCGGAGGCGGTGCCGCCGTCGCGGTCAACGTGGTGGGCGGCCGTGGCGCTCGTGCTGCTGCTCGTCGTGTGGGCGGTGGCGGCGCGCGGGGTGTGGCGGGCGCGCCGCGATCCGGTGGTGCGGGCGACGGTACCGCTGGCGGTCGGGACGTGGCTGCTGGTGGCGGCCGCCGCGACGGGGCCGGGCCTGGCCGCGCTGGAGACCGTCGTCGCCGCGGTCCCCGGCGCGGGTCTGCTGCGCGACACCCAGAAGTTCGTCGCGCTGGCGCTCCCGGCGACCGTGCTGGCGCTCGCCTTCGCCGCCCGCGAGCTGGCCGGGCGACTCCGACCGGCCGGGGCGGGCCTGCTGCTCACGGCGGTGGTCGTCGCCGCCGTCCCCGACGCCCCGCGAGCCCTGTGGGATCAGCTGCGGCCGGTCACCTACGGCCAGGACTGGGAGCAGGTGGCGCGGATTGTCGACGGCAGGCCCGGTGACCTGCTGGTCCTGCCGGCGGGGTCCTTCCGCTCGACGCCGTTGTGGGCGGGCGGCGCGGCGGTACTCGATCCGGCGCCCCGACTGCTCGACACCCGCGTGCTGGTGCCCGGAGACCTGGTCGTCGGCGGGGCGGCCGGCGACGACGCGGCCGCGGTGCCGGGCGAGGGTGATCGCGCGAGGCGGGCCACCGCGGCGCTGCTGCGAGGGGACGACCCGAGCGTCCTGGCCGGACTGGGGGTGCGGTGGGTGCTCGACGAGCGCACGTCCGCCGGCCCGCGCGGGCGGGCGGCGCGGACGCTGGCCGGGACACCGCCGGAGTCGACGACGACGAGGTTCACCGGCTCCGAACTCGTCCTGCACGAGCTGGCCGCGCCGAACGGGCCGGGTGGGGCGGATGCCCGATGGGAGGCCACCGCCGAGCCCGCGGCTCCGGCGTCGGCCCGCGGATGGGTGCTGGCGGCGCACGCGCTGTGGCTGCTCACGCTCGCCCTCGCCGTGGCCGTTGCCAGCGTCTCCGCCGCGACCACCACGGCGCGCCGGGACGCGCACGCCGCGGGAGGACCGGTCAGCCGGCCTGGCCGCTGATCACACCGCTCACGCGCCAGCCCTCGGTGACCGCCCGGAGGACCTGCGCCATCGCCGCTCCGGTGGCGGGCCAGGACAGTCCCGCGGCCTTGCGGCGCGCGGCTTCACCCATGCGCCCCCGCAGGTCGGGGTCCGCCAGGAGGCGATCGGTGGCCAGGGTCATGGCCGCGACATCGTCCACGAGGAGGCCCGTCTCGCCGTCGTCGATCGAGTCCCGTAGTCCCGCCGCGTGGTGGTAGCCGACGGTGGGCACCCCGTGCTGCGCGGCCTCGGACACCGCCAGACCCCAGCCTTCCTTGCGGGAGGGCATGAGATGCAGTGTGGCGCCGGCGAGGATGCGGTGCTTGGTGGACTCGTCGACGTGCCCGTGGAACACGACCGAACCCGCGTCCGGGCCGGGGCCCGTGCCGGCACCCGAGCCCGGCGCGGGGACGAGGAGCCCGCGCTCGGCGGCGTACCCACGGAGGCGGTCGGACCACCAGCCGCTGCCGATGACGTCCAGCACCAGGCCGGGCCTGCTCGCGCGCAGGGTGGCGACCACGTCGAGGGCGTCCTCGACGTGCTTGTGCGGCACCAGCCGGGACAACACGACCAGCCGCGGGGCGTCGGTGTCGGTGTCAGGGCCGGGGCCCTCGTGCGCGGCCGGCCCGCCCGGCTCGACGTCCGCCGGGAGCGGGTCGAGTCCGTTGCGCACCACGGCGATGCGCGCGGGGTCCACGCCGAGCCCGGCGAGCTCGTCGGCCGAGGGGAGCGACACGGTCACGTACTGACTGCGCGAGTGCACGCGCGGGGACAGCCACGACTCGATCCACCAGCCGATCCGCGCGACCAGCCACCCGGCCACCGGCCACTGCTCACGGTGGATGTGGTGGACCAGCACCACCACGGGCGCGGTGGTGGCCAGGCGGGAGAAGAAGGGGACGCCGTTCTGGGTGTCGACGACGACGTCGGGCTGCCTCAGGACACCGAGGGGCCCCAGCCCGATCCTGCCGAACAGGATCGCCAGCAGCGCGCGGGGATAGACGGTGAACCGGCCGCCGGCCCGGCTGAACCGCACCCCGGCCCCGGTGGTGGCGGAGCGGGCCGCACCCGGTGAGCGCGAGGTCCGGTAGACGACGGTGTGCCCGGCGCCGGCGAGGCCGTCCGCGACGTGCTCGAGGTAGCGTTCGCTGCCACCGCCCTGGGGATGGGTGCTGTCACGCCAGCACAGCAGTAGGATACGAGCCACGCGGACACTGTACGCGGGCGTCGGGACCGCCGACGGGGTGGTCAACGCTGCCGCCGGTATCGTCACCCGCCGGTATCGTCACCGCCGTGATCACCGATCCCGTCCACCGCTCGCCCGCCCTGCGCTCGGTGGCCCGCCGCGCCACCCTCGGTCGGTCGCTCGGATTGCTGCGTTCGTTCCCGCTCGAGCAGTCCGACCCGGACGTCTTCTACTCCGGTCTGGCCCGCGACACCGTCGAACTGGTGGCGGACCTGTGGGAGCGCGCCGGTGACCGGCCGGCCGGGCGGGGCCCCGGGTCCGACACCGGCCGCCTCCCGGGGCTGACGGTGCTGGACGTCGGCGGCGGGCCGGGTTACTTCTCCGACGCCTACGCCGCCGAGGGGGCGCGGTACGTGTCCGTCGAACCGGACGTGGGGGAGATGTCGGCGGCGGGCCTGGACCAGGCGGGCTCGATCCGCGGCAGCGGGATGTCGCTGCCGATCCGATCGGACTGCGTCGACGTGTGCATCTCCTCCAATGTGGCCGAACACGTCCCCGAGCCCTGGACGATGGCCGAGGAGATGTGCCGGGTCACGCGACCGGGCGGCCTCGTCGTCGTCTCCTACACGCTCTGGTACGGACCCTTCGGCGGCCACGAGATGGGACCCACCCACTACCTCGGTGGCGAGCGGGCGCGGCGGATGTACGAGCGTCGCCACGGCCGGCCGCCCAAGAACGTCTACGGCGAGTCCCTGTTCGAGGTGGGCTGCGCCGAGGGGCTCGACTGGGCACGCCAGACCGGATCGGCCGAACTGGTCGCGGCGTTCCCGCGCTACCACCCACGGTGGGCGTGGTGGCTGGTGCGGGTGCCGCTGGTCAGGGAGGTCCTGGTGTCCAACCTCGTGCTGGTGATGCGGGCCGGGTAGCTGCCCCACGGGGCGCCGTGGACTCGCTACAGTGAGGTGGAACACGTTCTTGTTTTCTACCTCTCGGAGGTCCCCGTGGTCGTCGTCCATGACAAGCTCTTCTCCGGCACCCGCTGGACCGATCCCATCACCACCGGCGTCCTCGAGGTGACCTCGCCCGCCACCAACGCGGTCGTGGGTCGGGTCGCCGAGACCACCACCGAGGACCTGGACGAGATGATCAGCCAGGCGCGCGACTCGTTCGAGTCCGGCGTGTGGCGCTCCACCCCGCCCGCCGAGCGCGGCGCCCTGCTGGCCCGCGTGGCCGACATGCTCGAGGAGCGTCAGGCCGAGGTGTGCCAGATCCTCTCCGACGAGATGGGCACCCCGCCCGGCACCGCCGCGATGATCCAGGTGACGCCGACCCTGGGTGTGCTGCGCTACTACGCGCGCCTGTCCGAGACCTTCCCGTGGTCCGAGGTGCGCCACGGAGACTTCGGCGCGTCGGTCATCACCCGCCACCCCGTCGGCGTCGTCGCCGCCATCACCGCGTGGAACGTCCCGCTCTACCTCAACACCGCCAAGCTGGCGCCCGCGTTGCTGTCCGGCAGTTCGGTGATCCTCAAGCCGTCCTCGGCCACGCCGCTGTCCGCGCTGTGGCTGGCCGACCTGTTCCGTGAGGCCGGGCTGCCCGAGGGCGTGCTGTCCGTGGTGACCGGCCCCAGCTCCGTGGGCGACCACCTGGTCTCCCACGCGGACGTCGACAAGATCTCGTTCACCGGCTCCACCGGGGTCGGCAAGCACATCGCCGGGATCGCCGCCCAGAGCCTCACGCGCTGTTCGCTGGAGCTGGGGGGCAAGAGCGCCGCCATCGTGCTCGAGGACGCCGACATCGCCGCCCACGCCGGCACCATGGTCTTCTCCGCCCTGATGAACTCCGGGCAGGCGTGCGTGTCGCAGAACCGCATCCTCGCGCCGCGGTCGAAGTACGACGAGGTCGTCGAGGCGCTGGTGGAGAACGTCAAGGCCATGCCCGTGGGCGACCCGGCCGACGACGGCACCGCCTTCGGCCCGCTGGCCAACCACAAGCAGAAGGCGTCCGTCGAGGGCTACATCCGCAAGGGCGTCGAGGAGGGCGCGACCATCGCCTACGGGGGCGGCACGGTCGAGGGACTGCCCGAGGGCGTCGCCGAGGGCGCCTACGTGCAGCCGACCGTCTTCCGGGACGTCGACAACTCCATGACCATCGCCCAGGAGGAGATCTTCGGGCCGGTCCTGCAGGTCATCGCCTACGACACGGTCGACGAGGCAGTGCAGATCGCCAACGACTCCGAGTACGGCCTGGCCGGGGCCGTGTACTCCGCCGACCCGGATGCCGCGCTGGCCGTGGCCCAGCGGGTGCGCACCGGCACGATGGGCATCAACTGGTACGCCTTCGACCCGAGCGCGCCCTTCGGCGGGTTCAAGAACTCGGGCCTGGGTCGCGAGAACGGCCCCGAGGGGCTCGAGGCCTTCTGCGAGCTGCAGAGTGTGCTCATGCCGTTCGGTTGGGAGCCCGGCGAGGGCTGAGACCTCGACAGATGTGAAGACCCCCGGCCTCGGCCGGGGGTCTTCACACATCGGACGCGTCGGCGCGGCGCCGACCGGCCGGGTGTCACTCCACGCGGTAACCGACGCCGCGGACGGTCTGCACCTTGTTCTCGCCGATCTTGCGGCGCAGGGAACGGATGTAGACGTTGACGATGTTGGAGCCCGGGTCGAAGTCCATGCCCCACACGCTCTCGAGCAGCTGCTCGCGACTGATGGTCTCGCCCTTGTTGCGCAGCAGCATCTCGAGGAGCGAGTACTCGCGGTTGGTCAGCTCCTGGATCCGGCCGTCCACCTCGACCCGGCGGGTGCGGATGTCCAGGCGCATGCCCGCGTGCTCGAGGATGCCCGGGTCCTCGGTGGCCTCGTGCTCGCGCAGCCGCAGACGGATGCGGGCGAGCAGCTCGGGCACGCGGAAGGGCTTGACCATGTAGTCGTTCGCGCCGGACTCCAGCCCCTCGACGGTGTTCGCCACACTGTCGCGGGCCGTGAGGATGATGACGGGTGCGGCGAACCCGCGGTCGCGGGCCTCGCGGAGGAGGGTCAGCCCGTCGGTGTCCGGCAGGCCGATGTCGAGCAACATCAGGTCGATGTCGGAGATCGTCGACAGGATCGCCTGCGCGCTCTCCCCGTCCACGGCCTCGAGTGCGGTGTACTCCGCGCCGCCGAGTGCCTTCACCAACACCGATCGGATGAGATCGTCATCCTCCACGACGAGAACATTCGTCATGCAACCCTCCTTCTCGAACCCGGAGTATCCCACGGGAAGACATCAGTTGGACGCTGCCCGGTCCCGTGTCCGCGGTTTCGTCCGGGACGTGCGCGGGATCAGTGCGTACCGCTGTCGCCCGACGCGACCGGCTCGGCGTCCCCGTCGTCGCGGGGCCGCTTCTCCGGTGGTGGTGCGATGAGGGGGACGACGATGCAGAACACCGCGCCCCCGCCCTCGGCGTTGAACGCGAACGCACGTCCCCCGTGCGCCTTGGCGATGGTGGAGACGATGGCCAGACCGAGGCCGGTGCCGCCCCGGCCGTCGCGGAGCTGGCCGCGCGCGGTGTGGAAACGCTGGAAGATGCTCTCCTCTTCCCCGGGCGGGATCCCCGGTCCGCTGTCGCGGACCCACCACAGGAGCCGTCGGCGGTAGTCCTCCCGCTTGGGCGACGGGGCGACGGGCCCCGCGGCGAACCCGTCGGGCACGGTGGGATCCCCCGGCTCGATGATGCGGCACCCGATCTCGATGGTGTCGCCGGGGCCGGTGAAGCGGACGGCATTGGAGCAGAACTGCATGAGGGCCTGCGTGATGCGGTGCTGGTCCAGTCGGGCCACGCCCTCGGCGTAGGGCAGCACCCGCCAGTCCCGGTCGGCGATCACGTCGATCTTCGCCTCGACGTCCAGCACGAGTTCGGCGACGTCGGTCGGGACGGTCCGGAGGAAGTCGGGACGGTCGGCCCTGGCGAGGGTGAGCAGGTCCTCCACGATGCGGGTCATCCGCGACAGCTCGTCCTGCATGAGGCGGGTGGCCTCGGCACGCCCGTCGGGGTCGTCGGGCATGAGGTCGAGGTTGCCCTGCACGACGGTCAGGGGCGTCCGCAGTTCGTGCCCGGCATCGTCGAGGAACTCCCGCTGGGTCCGGTAGGCCTCCTCGACGCGTTCGAGCATGGCGTTGACCGTGTCGGCGAGTGAGACGATCTCGTCGGGTCCGTCGGAGGGGACCCGCCTCGACAGGTCGGCGGCGGAGATGGTCTCGGCGGCTTCGCGGATACGGCGCACCGGCACGAGCATCCGCCCGGCGATCCACCACGCGAGCACCGCGCTGACGACCATGCCTCCGGCGCTGGCCCAGCGCATGTAGAACACGACGCGCCGTGTCTCCTGGTGGGTGCCCCGGTCGTTGACGGCGACGACGATGTTGGCCAGTCCGGCGGGGCTCTCGACCGTGGTCTTGCGCCACCGCACCGAGCCGTCGAGGATCCCCGAACTCTCGGTGGAGACCAGGCCGATCCGTTGGATCTGTGAGCGTATCGCCGGCGGGAAGAGCTGGTCCTCCTCGGGCCCGTACCGGGAGAGCGTGAACTGGGTGCCCGACTCGGTGGCCGTCCCGACCAGCAGCAGCTCCGAGGACGGGTACTGCTGGGCGAGGTATGCCCGGATCAACTGCTCGACCGTGGGGTTCTCCGACTCGAAGGACGGCAGGATCCCGGCCGTCATGAAGGTCGTGAAGTCGGCGGCCTCCCGGTTGAGCCGCGAGTCCATCACCCGTTCGGTGCTGAGGTTCAGCAGTTGGAACGTGAACACCATCATCGCCGCGAACACGGCGGCGGTGATCAACGTGATGCCGAGGGTGATGCGGAGCCGGGCGGAGTGCCACCAACGGATCGGGGCCGACGTCCGTTTCGAGGGGTTCACCTCGGCATCGGGTGGTCGTCGCCGGACGCTCTCGGGCTGGACACTCTCGGGCTGGACACCGCCGGGCTCGCCTCCGTCGCGCCCGCCCCCTGCGAGGTCGTCACCGGCCCGCTCGCGGCACGGTCTCCCACGGGAGGTCGGCCGAGCACCGGAGCGCCGCCGGCGGGCGACCGACCCGCGTGTGGGGGAGGCCCGGTCTCGTCGGCATGGGCCGGTCGGCCGGTCTCTCCGGCGTGGGGCGGGGGCCCGGGCAGCGGGCCACCTGCTGCGGGCGGTCCGGGAACGGACACGGGAGGCCGACCGGCATCGGGCGCCGGTACGGCGGGACGGCCGCCCGGTCCGCGGTCGTCAGGCGTGTCGCCTCGATCGGCCCCGCCCTCGGAGTGGGGTTCGAAGGTCACCGGCTGGTCGTCCGCCCCGGAGCCGGGACCGGGGCCCGTCGTGGGGTCGCGGGGCACGAGGTCGTCCCGGACCCGGTCCGGGCCCTGCCCGGCGCGCGGACCGACGGTGTCTGCGGGAGCAACCCGGCCGTCGGCCTGCGGGGGAAGCGGTGCCAGCGGCACGGAGGGCACCGTCAACAGCGAGAGGAACGACGGGATCGGCTCCGGTACGGGCAGGGCCGACCTGCCGTCGATCACCGTGAGGAACGGCTTGATCCCCTCGATGGCGGTGCCCGCGTACTCCTCGTCGACGGCCGGGGACGCGTCCGTCGACTCGCCGGTGATCCCGGCGGTGGCGGTCGGCCCGGCAGGAACGGACGTCGGGGCGGGGAGCCCGAAACCGGCAACGGCGGCTGCTGCGACGCCGCTCGCCGCGATCGGAAGCGCGATGAGGCCGACCACGCTGGCTCTCATGCCCCTCCTTCCGGGCGGGAATACTGTTGCCCGCACAGCCAGTAACTGTGACATCAACAAGCGCCGTAGTACAGGGCTTCGCCCAGATTGTAGAGGCGGACGGGCCACACCGGGGAATGGTGTGGCCCGTCCGCGTGGGTCTTTCCGTGCAGGTGCCGGTGTCAGCCGAGCCGCTCCTTGAGGGCGGCGAACTGCTCGTGGACCTCGGCCGGGACCTTGGGTCCGCAGAACTCGAGCCACTCGGTGATGAGCGGCAGCTCGCGGCGCCACTCCTCGGGGTCGACGGCCAGGGCGGCCTCGACGTCCTCGATCGGGGTGTCCAGACCGGTCATGTCGATGTCCGCCGCGCGGGCGGTGATGCCGGCGGCGGTCTCGTCGCCCTCCACGCGACCCTCGATGCGGTCCACGACCCACTTCAGGACGCGGCTGTTCTCACCGAAGCCGGGCCACACGAAGCGGCCGTCGGCGCCCTTGCGGAACCAGTTGACGAGGAAGATCTTGGGCATCTTGTCGCCGCCCCGGGCGCCCATGTCGACCCAGTGCTGGAAGTACTCGCCGACGTTGTAGCCGACGAACGGCAGCATGGCCATGGGATCGCGACGCACCGCGCCGACCTGGCCCTCCGCGGCGGCGGTCTGGCCGGAGGACAGGGTCGCCCCGATGTAGACGCCGTGGTTCCACGAGTAGGCCTCGCTGACCAGCGGGACGGTGTCGGCGCGGCGACCACCGAAGAGGATGGCCGAGATCGGCACGCCCTCGGGAGAGTTGAACTCGGGAGCGGTGACCGGGCACTGGTTGATCGGAACGCAGTAGCGCGAGTTGGGGTGCGCGGCGTTGCCGGCCTTGCCGTCGCCCTCCGGGGTCCAGTCGTTGCCCAGCCAGTCGATGAGGTGGTCCGGGGTGCCCTCGAGGTCCTCCCACCACACGTCACCGTCGTCGGTCAGCGCCACGTTCGTGTAGATGGCGTTGCCCGGCTCCAGCGTCTTCATCGCGTTGGGGTTGGACGAGTAGTTGGTGCCGGGGGCCACTCCGAAGAAGCCGTACTCCGGGTTGACGGCGTACAGCCGACCGTCGGCGCCGAAGCGCATCCACGCGATGTCGTCACCCACGACCTCCGCGCGCCAGCCCTCGATGGTGGGCTGCAGCATCGCGAGGTTGGTCTTGCCGCAGGCGGACGGGAAGGCCGCGGCGATGAAGTGGACCTCGTCGGCGGGGGAGATGAGCTTGAGGATGAGCATGTGCTCGGCCATCCAGCCCTCGTCGCGGGCCATGGCGGAGGCGATGCGCAGCGCGAAGCACTTCTTGCCCAGCAGGGCGTTTCCGCCGTAGCCGGACCCGAAGGACCAGATCTCGCGGGTCTCGGGGAAGTGGGTGATGTACTTCTCCTCGTTGCACGGCCAGGGCACGTCCTGCTCGCCCTCGGCGAGCGGGGCACCCACGGAGTGCAGGCCCTTGACGTACTCGCCGTCCGTGCCGATCTTGGCCAGGGCCGCCGAACCCATGCGGGTCATGATCTTCATCGAGACCACCACGTACGCCGAGTCGGTCAGCTCGATGCCGAGCTTGGGGTCCTCCGCCTCCAGCGGGCCCATGCAGTACGGCACGACGTACATCGTGCGGCCGCGCATGCTGCCGCGGAACAGTCCGGTCATGTGCTCGCGCATCTCGGCCGGGTCGCGCCAGTTGTTGGTGGGGCCGGCGCCCTCTTCGGTCTTTGAGCAGATGAAGGTCCGCGACTCGACGCGGGCGACGTCCTTCGGGTCCGACTGGGCCAGGAAGGAGTTCGGCTTCTTCTCCTCGTTGAGCTTGACGAAGGTCCCGGCCTCCACCATCTCGGTCGTGAGGCGATCCCACTCAGCGTCGGAGCCGTCGGCGAAGACGACCCGGTCCGGCTGGGTGAGCTCGGCGACCTCGGCGATCCACGCGAGCATCTCCGCATGATCGGTTGGTGCCTGACCCTCGAGGCCGGGAATGGTGGTGGTGGTCATCACAGCTCCTCGCGCGTGGTGCATGGTGTTAGTCACAGAGTATCGTCAAGCGTTGTCGACTGCTCAGTCGCAGCCCCCTTTGCACACCCGGACATGAGGGATTCCTCAGGTCGCCGGTCAGATGTGGCCGTGGTCGATGCGTTCCCACCGGGCGGGCGACGGGAAGTCGCCGGTCGTGTCCCCGCGAGCCTCGTTCGTGAATCCCCCGAAGGGCACGCCCTCCGCGGGGTTCGCCAGCCGCCACGAGTCGTAGCTGCCGTCGAACCGCACGGTCGAGACGTGGTCGACGGTGCCGTCGCCGTCGGCGTCGGTGTACACGGTCAGTCCCCGGTCGTCGCCGAGGGTGACCGCCTCCATGAAGCCGTCCCCGTCGAGGTCCGCCTCGGGGGAGCCGAGGTCGAGGACGTCCTCGCCCACGGGCACGTGCAGTCCCAGCGACGAGGGTTCGGCCAGCGGGGCGTCCTGGAGGCCGCACACGTCGGGCGCCGGGTGGTGATCGAAGGAGTCCGCACCGAACAGCGGATCGGTCATGAGGGACTCCCTGTCGTGGGGGCCGGCGGGGCGGTCTGTCCCGCGCGGGTGGTGCGGATGCGGCGTTCGAGATCGGCGACCCGGGGGCCGGGATCGTGGGCGAAGCCGTCGGTGATGGTGGCCTCCGCGGCGAGGATCCTCGAGCCGAGTGACTGCTCGGCGTCGGCCCGCAGCGCCGCGAGCCTGTCGGCCACGGCCGCGACGGTGTGGGTGCGCAGCGCCTGCGTGCGGCGGACGGTGACGGTGATCCACCCCAGCACCACACCGCACAGGAGGGCGAGCGGGATGACCACCGCCGCGACCCCGGGGATCTCGGCGAGCGGGGACAGCAGCATGCGCCCCACCCCGGTCCCGCCGGCGGCACCCATGACCATGACGAGCAGTTCCTCGCCCGTGTTGCGCGGCGGTCGACCCGGGGCGATCCCGCTGGTGGGCGGGGGGATGCGGGGACCCGCCGGCGCGGCGGCGCCGAGATGGCGGGCGACGAGGGCGTCGGCGCGGCGGTCCGCGCGGGCGATGGTGCCGGCCACCGCGGCGTCGGCATCGGCGGCGAGCTGGTGGACCAGCGCGTCGACACGGGCGCGGGGGGCCGCAGCGAGTTCCTCGCGCGCGCGTCCGCCGAGGTCGCGCACCGACCGGTGGAGATCCTGGACGACCTGCATGCGCAGGGCCTGGACGTCCTGCCGCAGTGCCTGGGAGCGGGTGGTGATGGCCTCGGTGCGACGCGCGAGGAGCCAGTCGACGGTCGCGACGGCCGGGTCCGGTGGCGGTGTACCGCCGGGGGCGGGAGGCGCGGTGGGCGGACGGCGCACGCCGGAGGCGAGGACGGCGACGGCGGCGAGCAGCGCGGCCGGGGCTCCGGGGTGACCGTCGTCGATCACGTGGACCGGCGCCGTCACACCCGCCTCGGCCAGGCGCCGGGTGGTGACGTCGACCGTCTCCGACAGGCCCTCGGCGGTGCACTGGTCGGCGCGCCCGGCCAGGGCGACCGCCAGCGGCAGGCGGGCGGCGACGCCGCGCGCGACCTCGACGTCGTCGGGGCGTACCGGGCACACGGCGTCGACGACGAGGACAGCGGCGTCCGGCCGGTCCTCGGGTGCCGCGTCGACGAGCACGCGGATCCGGGCCCCGCCATCGACGGTCGGGGCCGCGGCCGAGGTCAGCGCCTCGGCGACGGCGGGCGCGGCGGAGTCCCGTGCGCCCAGGACCGCGATCGTCAGGTCACGGGGCGGGGAATCGCGGTGCGGGGAGTCGCGAGACGGGGAGTCGCGGGACGGGGAGTCGCGGGACGGAGCGGGCGCGGCGGTCACGACGGACCCGGTCCGGTGAGTACGCAGAGGGCGGCCTCCGCGAGTTCGCCCACCTCGTCGTGGACAGCGAGGCGTTCCAGTTCCGCCTCGAGACGGGCCACCCGGACCGTCGCCAGGGCGTCCAGGGCGCGGTCGAGAAAGGACACGACGCCGTCGACCGACCGGTGCCCCGGCTCCCGCGCGTCCACGGCGGGCAGCCCACGGGCCCACCGCGGCAGGACCTCGTCGTCGCTGCCGCTGCCGCTGTCGCTGCCGTCGTCACCGCCGCCACCGACACCCGTGGCCACCACCAAGAGGGCGTGCCGGCGCGGGCGCCGCACCCACGCCTCCTCGTGGCGGCAGGGGGCGGTGCGCAGGCACACGATCTCCACATCGGGCGCCGTCGTGGCCGGCGCGCCGGGAGCGGCGAGCACGTCGAGGTCGTCGACCTGTGCCCGCCACCCGCGACGCGCCCGCAGCGCCGCGGCCAGGGTGCGGCGCCCCGACCCCAGGCCGCCGCGGATCCGGATGTCGACGGGCGCGTCGAAGCGCGCGAGTGCCTCCTCCACCGGGCCGTGCACGCCCGGGTCGGACCCGGCCGGTCCGGTGGCGGGCTCGACCGACCGCCCGGAGCGTTCCCGGGCGGAGGAGACCAGGCGCCGGACGCGCGCGGCGGGATCCGGGCTCTCGGGTCGCACCGGGGCCTGGGGCTCGGTGTCGTGGGTCACGGTCGGCACGCGGTAATCGTGACGCGGGGATCTGCCCGCGGCAAGACCTTCCCCCAGGCAGGGTCACCCGCGCGGCGCGGTGGGCGGCCCCGCGGCGGGGACGGGGACGCCCGGTCGGATTCGTAACCCGACCACGGATTACGGGATGATGGCCGGGTGAACCAGAGCGAGAACCCCGCCCCGGCGGCTGACGGGACCCCGGACGACGGTGTCACTCCCGACGACAGTGCCCGTCTGTTCCCCCGGGTGACGGCCTACCGGTTCCGCCGCGGAACCCTGCGGCCGGGCCAGCAGCGCAACTGGGAGGAGCACTGGCCCACCTACGGACGCAACGTCTCCGACGAGACCGTGGACCCGGAGCAGATGTTCGGGCGCCGCGCACCGTTGATCGTGGAGATCGGGTCCGGGACCGGGACCTCGACCGCCGCGATGGCCGCCGCCGAGCCGGACGTCGACGTGATCGCCGTGGAGGTCTACCAGCCCGGACTGGCACAGCTGCTGGGCATGATCCTGCGCGAGGGGCTCGAGAACGTGCGCATGATCCGCGGCGACGGCGTGGACGTGCTCACCAACATGATCGCGCCGGCGAGCCTGACCGGCGTCCGCGTGTTCTTCCCCGACCCCTGGCCCAAGGCCCGCCACCACAAGCGGCGGCTGCTGCAGTCCGGCACCTTCGAGCTCATCGCCTCACGCCTGGCGCCCGGCGGCGTGTTGCACGTGGCCACGGACCACGCCGACTACGCCGAGTGGATCGGCGAGACCGGCGACGCCGAGCCCGCGCTGAGACGGCTGGACCCCGCGACCGACCTCGGGCACGTACCGTTCAGTCTTGACAGACCCGTGACGAAGTTCGAGGGCAAGGGGCTGCAGGAGGAACGAGTGATCAACGAATTCCTCTGGCGTCGTACGAACTGACGCCCCTTCTCCACAGCCCCCGAACCACGACGACCGAGGCGGACGCGATGACCCCACCTGACGAGATGCGCAACCACGACACGACGGACGTGGTCACGCCCGACGCCCCGGGAGTGGTGCTCCTGGTGTGGGACGCGCCCAACGTCGACATGGGGCTGGGGTCCATCCTGGGCGGCCGCCCCACCGCGATCTACCGGCCGCGCTTCGACGCGCTCGGCCGCTGGCTGCTCGGGTACACCGCCGACCTGTCCCTGCAGACCGAGGACACCCTCGAGGCCGAGGCGACGGTCTTCACCAACATCGTCCAGGGCACCTCGGACAACGTCCGGCCGTGGGTCGAGGCGCTGCGCAACGTCGGCTTCGCCGTGTTCGCAAAGCCCAAGACCAGCGACGACTCCGACGTCGACGAGGACATGCTCCAGCACATCGACCTGCGGGCCGGCTCCGGCCGCCTCGCGGGCGTGGTGGTGGCGTCGGCCGACGGTCAGGCGTTCCGCGAACCGCTAGAGGACCTCGCCCACGACATCCCGGTCACGGTGATCGGGTTCCGCGAGCACGCCACCTGGGCCGTCCAGCACGACACCATCACGTTCCTCGACCTCGAGGACATCCCCGGTGTGTTCCGCGAGCCGCTGCCCCGGGTCAGCCTCGAGAACCTGCCCGACGAGGGTGCCTGGCTGCAGCCGCTGCGGCCGCTCACGGCCCTGCTCACCTCGCGCTAGGAGTTCCCCGGTGTTCAACTCACTCGGGCGGTTCGTCGCCCACCGCCGCGTGCTGGTCCTGGTGTGCTCGGTTCTCGTCATGGCGTTCATCAGCCTCGCCGGGACCGCGTTCGGCAACCCGTTCGGTCAGGGCGGGTTCGAGGACCCCGACAGCGGGTGGGCGACCGCCGAACAGCTCGAGCAGGAGGCGTACGGACGCGATGCGCTCGGCGACGTCGTGGTGTCGTACCACGCACCCGAGGGCACCTCGGTCGACGATCCCGCCTTCCAGGACCCGATCCGCGCCTCACTCGAGTCGATCCGCACCGAGCACCCCGACGAGGTCACCGGCGTCACCAGCTTCGTGTTCAACCAGTCCCCGGCCCTGGTCAACAGGGACGAGGGCATCGTCGTGGCCTCCATCCAGATCGCCGGCGAGGAGGAGGAGATCCTCGAGAACTTTCGGGTGATCGAGGACGAGATCGCCATCGACGGAATCCAGACCGACGTCGCGGGTGTGCAGGCGGTCGCCGGTGCGCTGCAGGACGGGATGGACGCCGACCTGGTCCGCGCCGAGCTCATCGCGCTGCCGCTGGTGTTCCTGCTGCTGATCGTGGTGTTCGGTGGTGTCGTGGCCGCGTTCATGCCGGTCGCGGTGGGCGTGCTCACGATCCTCGGTTCGCTCGGGGCGCTGCACCTGCTGTCGCTGGTCACCCCGGTGAACTCCTTCGCCCAGAACGTGGTGACCCTGATCGGCCTGGGCCTGGCGATCGACTACGGCCTGTTCGTGGTGAGCCGGTTCCGGGAGGAGATGGCCGAGGGCTACCCACCGGACGCGGCGGTGCGCCGGGCAGTGGCCACCGCCGGCCGGACCGTGGTGTTCTCGGCGGTCATGGTGGGCGTGACCCTGTCCGGGCTGCTCATCTTCCCGCAGGCCTTCCTCAAGTCCGTCGCCTACGGCGCGATCGCCGCCGTCATCCTCGCCGCCGCACTGTCGGTGACGCTCCTGCCGGCCGTGCTGATGCTGCTCGGCCACCGCATCGACATGCTCGGCATCAAGCGACTGCAGCGTCACCGCTCGCGCGAGCAGGTGGAGAACGGCCTGTTCGGTCGCGTCGCCGACTTCTCCATGAAGCGCCCGGTGGCTGTGGCCATCCCCGTCGTCGTGGTGCTGGTCGCGCTCATCATCCCGTTCTCCGGCGTGAAGTTCGGCGGCATCAACGAGACCTACCTCCCGCCGGACAACACCACCCGCGTCGCGCAGGAGCAGTACGACGAGAACTTCCCCGGCACCCGCACCGACCCGGTCAAGCTCGTGGTGATCGGCTCCGACGGGGCGACCCTGTCGCAGATCCGCTCGGCGGCCAACGAGGCGCCGGGTCTGACCGGTCCGTTCCAGTTCGCCCGCTCGGGCGAGCAGGACGCGCAGGGGCGCGACGTGGTGGTGTTGCAGACCGGCGTGATCGACCGGAACGACGCCGCCGAGACCGTCGAGTACCTGCAGTCCTTCCCGATCCCCGCGGACACCGAGGTGTACGTCGGCGGCAACCCGGCCATGGAGCGCGATTCGGTCGAGGCCCTGGTCGACGGTCTGCCGTGGTTCGTGCTGTACGTCCTACTGGCGACCACGCTCCTCATGTTCCTGGCGTTCGGGTCGCTGGTGCTGCCGATCAAGGCCGCGATCATGAACCTGCTCGGGCTCGGCGCCACTCTCGGCATCCTCACCTGGATCTTCGTCGACGGGCACCTGTCCGGGTTGCTCGGATTCACCGCCGGCCCGCTCACCTCGCCGGTCGTGGTGCTGCTCATGGCGATCATCTACGGGCTGTCCACGGACTACGAGGTGTTCCTGGTCTCGCGGATGGTCGAAGCACGCTCGCGCGGCGCCCGCACCACGGAGGCCATCCGCAGCGGTGTGGCCAACACCGGCCGGATCATCACCTCGGCCGCGCTCATCCTCATCGTGGTGACCGGCGCGTTCGCGTTCTCCGAGATCGTGATGATGAAGTACATCGCGTTCGGCATGATCGCCGCGCTCATCATCGACGCCACCGTGATCCGCATGCTGCTCGTGCCGGCGGTCATGCAGATGCTCGGCACCGACAACTGGTGGGCGCCCGGGTGGATGAAGCGCGTCCAGGAAAGGATCGGCCTCGGCGAGGCGGAGATCGACGACGAGCCCGAGCTGCTCACCGGCCGATCCGCCACCACCGGTGCCGCCGAGCCGGTCCCCGCCGCGGACTCCGCGAACGCTGCGGACTCCGCGGATTCCGAGGGCGCCGGACAGCCGGGGGTCGCCGCACCCACCACGGGCGTGGGTGTGCTCGACCGCGAGCCCGGGGCCGAGCCGGAGCCGGAGTTCGAGCCGGAACTTGAGCCGGAGGCGGAGTGGCGGTCCGGGCCGGAGACCGAGCCGGAGGCGGAGTTCGAGCCGGTCCGTGACCCCGAGTACGACGAGGAACCCGACACCACCGAGGAGGGGAAGATCCCCGCCTCCGACCTGATCGCCCGTCTGATGCGGGAACGTCAGCAGGGACGCGACGCGTGACGCCCGCCAGGGCCCGGCGGTGTGGGTCCTGGGCCGGGTCGGATCCTTTGGTTATGGTGGGTCGATGATGGGCACGCGGGGCGCCGAGGCGCGGCGTCGCATCCGGGTGGTCCTGGGCAATCCGTGGTTCAAGGCCATCGCGACCCTGACTGTCCTGGGCTTCATCCTCTACTGGCTCCGTGGCCAGATGCCGTTCTTCGCCGAGGGATTCGAGGCCGTCACCCGCCCGCACTGGGGTTGGGTCGCGGCCGCGCTGGTGTTCTCCTACCTGTCGATGTCGAGTTACGGCTCGGTACAGAAGCTGCTGCTGCAGTCCGCCGGTGTCAGGGTGGGCTACTGGGGCAGCGTCGGCCTGGTCTTCTCCGCCAACGCGTTCTCCACGAGCATCCCGGGCGGCCAGGTCTTCGGCACCACCCTGACGTACCGCAAGACCCGGCAGTGGGGAGCCACCCGCGTCGTCGCCTCGTGGCAACTCGTCATCTCCGGCGTGCTGTCGACCGTCGGCATCGTCCTGCTGGCGCTGCTCGGCTTCTTCCTGGTGGGGACGGTGTCCAACCCGTTCCTGCTGGCGCTCTCGGCCATGGGTCTGGTGGGGATCGTGGTGGTGGTCCAGTGGGCCGCCCGGAACCCCGACAGGATCGAGGGGTCTCTCCTGGCGCTCCTCGAGTGGGTCAACGCGCGGCGTCGCAAGCCCGCCGACCACGGTGCCGCCGCGGTGCGCAAGGTCGTCGAGCAGGCCGAGGCCGTCGAACTGACCAAGACGCAGTTGTCCAAGGCCTTCGCGTTCTCCCTGCTCAACTGGGTCGCCGACATCGGCTGCCTGTGGGCGGCGGCCAACGCCGTCGGTGCCCAACACAGCATCGGCGGGCTGTGCATCGCCTACGTGACCGGCAAGATCGTGGCCAGCGCGCCCATCACCCCCGGCGGGCTGGGGACCGTGGAGTTCGCGCTCATCACGACCCTGACCGCGGGCGGGCTCGGCGCGCATCAGGCGTTCGCGACGGTGTTCGTCTACCGCATCGTCAGCTTCGTGCTGGTCGCCCTGGCCGGCTGGGTGGTCTTCTTCCTCTTCTACCGGGGTGCCGTGGACCTCGACCCCGACGCCGACCCGGACGACGCCGACGACCCGGGGGAGAACACCTCGTCGTCGTCCCCCTCTCCGTCCCCCGCGGCGGCGTATACCGCCGCGTCGCGGCAGACCGTCGCGGCGGCCCCGCCGGCCGGGATTTCGGCGATGTGGCCGCTCAAGGGCACACCGTGGCGGCCCCACGTGCACCACGACTCGGGTCCCATCCCGCTACTGCGCGTGCGTGAGGACGGGGTCGTGGACGACGAGGCCGGCGATGCGTCCTGCTCGGTCAGCGCGAGCGAGCGACGGGAGGGGAAGAGACGGTGAGTCGTGTGGCCGTGCCGGTGATGATCGTGCTCGATGCGGTGTTGGTGGTGGTGTTCTCCACGTTCGGCCGGGGCGCGCACTCCGAGGGGCTCGGCGTGGCCCAGGTCTGGGGTACGGCGTGGCCGTTCCTCATCGGGCTGGCAGTGGGGTGGCTGATCCTGCTGACGACCCGCCGCCCGCCCGCCGCCGTCGGGTCGGGCGTACTGCTGTGGCTGGCCACGCTGGTGGTGGGCATGGTGATCCGCGGTCTCGGTGACGGGCGTGTGCCGCACTGGAGCTTCATGGTGGTGGCGGGCGTCGTCACCGCCGTCCTCCTCATCGGATGGCGTGCGATCCGCGCCGCCGTGGTGCGGCGACGCGAACCCGCACCGCGCTGACGTCCCCCGCGGTCAGCGCATTCCGGGTCAGCGCATTCCGGGCGGCAGCTGGGCCACGACCTCGCGGGGGATCTCGATGGTCTCCGCTAGGCGCACCCCGTCCGGGGCCGGCAGGTCGCGCGGTACGGGGATCGTGAACGGCTCGACCGGGACGGGTGCCTCCGGCGGGATCCCGGCGGGCGCCTCGACGATCTCGCGGTCCGACACGAGCTCTGGGGCGGGCGGGGGAGGCGGCGCCGGTGCGGGCTCCTGTGTGGATTCGGGTGCGGGGGCTGGCGCGGGTGCGGGTGCGGGTGCGGGCTCGACGTGGCCGAGCCAGGCGTGGAGGTCGTCGCGGGTTCCGGCGAAGACGTTGAGATCCACGGCGTCGGTGAAGCCGGGCACCTCACCGGTCTCGGAGCGCTGCCAGAACAGCCACTCGTTCCAGCCGCCGATCACGGGCAGGGTGGGCTCGGACACCCCGTACTCGGCGAGCCACAGCGGGAACTCGGCGAAGCGGTGGGTGTTGGCCATCCGATCGATCCAGAAGTAGCGGTAGGTGTAGAGGATCGGCGCGCGACCGGTCCGGTGGGCGAGAGTGTCGAGGAAGACCTGCGTCCAGTCGGCCAGCTCGGCGGGGTCGAGGCCCTCGTCCTTCTCCAGATCGAGCACCGGCGGGAGCTGCGGGCCGCCGACGGACTGCAGTCGGTCGGCGAACGCGTGGGCCTGCTGCGCGGGGTCCATGGCGGGGCGCGCCATGTGATAGCTGCCGACGAGCATGCCGGCGGCGCGCGCATCGGCGACGTCGGACTCGTAGTAGCGGTTGGCGGGTCCGGTGCCCTCGGTGGCCTTGATGAAGGCGAAGGACTGCCCGGACGCGGCGGCCGCGTGCCAGTCGACGCCGGCACCGTGCGGGTGCTGCCAGCTCGCGGCGTCGACCCCCTGCGCGAGGCCGTGGTAGGCGGGCGCCAGGGGGACGCCGGCGTCGGCGCGCGGGGAGATGACGACGACGAGGAGGCCGAGGGAAAGAGCTGCTGCAGAGGCCACGGCGACGAGAAGGCGGGGAAGGGGGGCGCGTCGGGCCGACGGTCCGGCAGATGTCATGGGCTGAGTATGTTGCAACCCCTCCAGTCACACAAGCAACTCAGGCAACATTTCCCACATCTGTCTAGTTCCGGTCCGCATGGCGGTCGCGGTGAGGCGCCGGGAGAGTGGCCGGAGGGTGGCCGGAGAGTGGCCGGGATCACGGGTTGATCACAACCTGTAACACGCTGTCCCACGCGTTCGGTGACCTGGTTTCTTCACCTACTATTAAGGCAATCCCACCGACCAGTCGGGAGTGCCCCTCAATGAACAATGCGATCGACCTGACCACCCCGCGTTACCGCCAGGACCTCGTGACCGAGGTCGATGGCCCGGGCGACGACCCCTTCCTGGAGGTGTCGGTCGCCGAGACCGTGATGTTGGACGAGCACGGCGCGGGGCGGGGCGTTCCCGAGTTGCGGCTACAGACCGGGGCCGAGGGCATCACGCTCACCGATCGTGACCAGATCCTGCAGCTCCAGGCGATCATCAACCGCGCAGTGAACCAGTGGCGCGAGTCCGCCTCGCACCTGATTTGAGCTCTCCTCGAGCGACTCGACGCGCTGCGCCCTGACGTCGGGCGGTCGGATGTGTGCGGCCGGATGCGGGTGGCCGGTCAGTCGACCCGGATCCCCGCCTCGCCGATCAGCGCCAGGCCCACGCCCAGCACCTGGTCGGGCGAGATGAGGGCGCCCCGCAATGCCGACGCCCCGCGTAGGTCCTCCAGGTCGGCGCCGCGCAGGTCCACGGCCGAGAGGGTGGCCCGGTCGAACGCGGCCCCACGCAGGTCGGAGCCCTCGGTGGTCAGATCGGCGATGCGCGCCTCGAGCAGGTCGGCCTGCCGGCACCGTGTCGAGGCGAGGCGGACCCGCTGCAGTCGGGCCATCCGTAGGTTGATCATGTCCGCGTGGCAGTCCTCGAATGTCACGTCGGTCAGTCGTGCGTCGGACAGCACGATCCCGGTCAGTCGGCAGCCCGCGAACCTCACGCGGGTGAGCGAGGCGCCGTCGGCCACCAGTCCCGACAGGTCGCAGCCGCTGATCACGACATCGGTCAGCCTCAGGCCGTCCGCGCGGGCGCCGCTCAACCGGAGGTTCTCGAGTGCGGATTCCCGGATCTCCATCCCGCCGATCTGCGCCTCGCCCTCCTCCGGGTCGGGCGCGTGTTCGGCGGCGGCCAGGACCCCGTCCCACAGGCCGTCCGTCTCGAGTTCGGTGCGCGGCGGCTCGAGCTGCTCCCGCCTGGGGACGACGGGGGCGGCGGGTGGACGGGGTGAGTTCGAACGGCGACGCAGCGGTGGGGGCACGGCCGTCAGCGTAGAGGGGGCGCGATCAGGGAAGGTCGCAGAGTCGCCGGAACTGGTCCCACTGGGCCTCCAGCGCTGCCGGGGAAACGGTCGGCTGCACGGCGATGCCCGACAGTCGACTCGCCACCGCGGACAGCGCGTTGTCGGTGACCCCGTCGGCGAGGCGGCGGACCTCGGCCGAGGTTGCCTCGCGGTCGTCGTCGGTGCCGTGGACGAGCCGGTGGACGGGTTCGGTCAGTGCCCCGCAGCCCGGGGTGGCCGCCGGCCCGGGCGTCGGGGGCGGCGTCGTCGCGGTGGGGGCCGCGGCTCCCGGGGATGAGGTGGCCGTCGCGATGGTCGAGGTGGCCGTGGCCGGGACGGCGGGTTCCGCGGTCCCGGGGGTCTGGTCTCCGACGCTGACCTGGCCGCACCCGGACAGCGCCAATGCGAGTGACGCGGCCGCCGCGACGACGGTGCCGGCCGCTGCTCTACCGGGGATCATGGGCCGACACTAGCGGCATCTGGGAATCCGTGGGGCGCAGGCGTACTCTGGTCCGCGAGATAGACCGATCGGTCTATCGGAGTGCGTGAGGAGCGAGAACTGTGAGTCTGCGAGAAGCGTTCGTCTTCCCCGAGATCGTCAACGACTACGCCGCGCGGTGCACCGCCGCCCTCGTGGTGACGCTCGCGGTGATCACCCTCCTCGCTCCCGAGCCCGCCAGGACATGGCTGGCGGGAGCGCTGGTGGTGGGTTTCGCGCTCCGGGTTGCCGGCGGCCCGCGGTACTCGCCGTTCGGTCGCCTGTCGGTCCATGTGCTCGCGCCCCGGGTCAGCGACGAGCCCAAGATGGTCGCCGGCGCGCCCAAGCGATTCGCCCAGACGATCGGCCTGGTGATGTCCTCGATCGCGTTCGGACTGTTCCTCGCCGGGTTCGCGGTGGCGGGCAGCGTCGTGCTCGGTGTGCTGGTCGCCGCCGCGCTCGCCGAGGCCGCGCTCGGCTTCTGCCTGGGCTGCTGGATGTACGGGCAGCTCCAGCGGGTCGGCATCGTCTCGGAGGACGCGTGCGTGGACTGCGCGGACATCTGGGCGCGGCCCGGGATGACGGCCCGCAATTAAAGGGCGGCCCGGGAGGACCTCCCGGCTACGCGCCCGCGATGGTCCATTCACGCAGCCCAACCCCTCGATGAGTGTGCAATCGGGCAGCGTAGGCCAGCGAGGACGTGGAGCCGGGGCCGCTTGTGGTGGCGGTGTGAGCGGTCTTGATCGCGGACGACCTGTCGTGGTGCCGCGATACTGTGGACCCATGAGTACTCCCGCTGACGGCAACGCCTCCGACCGGCCCGACGACCCGTTCGGCGGTCGGGCGAACGAGCAGTGGCCCGGTCACGACGGCGGTCAGCAGTACGGGGCCGGCGGCTACGGCGGTCAGCAGTACGGGAGCCCGCAGTACGGAACCCCGCCGTACGGGAGCCCGCAGGGCGGCGGTCAGTTCGACCCGGGTCAGTACGGCGCGCAGCCCTTCTACGGCGCCGAGTACGCCTACGGGGCGCAGCAGCCGTACGGGATGCAGTCCTATGGTCAGCGGTACGGGATGCAGTCCTACGGTCAGTTCCCGCCGGCGGCCCGCAAGGACCCGGCGCTGATGCTGGTGGCGTCCCTCCTCGTGCCCGGCCTGGGGACGATGCTGGTTGGCCGGGCCGGTAGGGGTGTGGGCATCCTCGCCGGCTACCTCGTGGGTGCTCTGCTCTCGGTCATCCTCATCGGACTGCCCATCATGTTCGGGTTCTGGATCTGGGGGATGGTCGACGCCTACCAGGGCGCCAAGGATCACAACGCCCGCCACGGCCTGCCCTGACCCGCGTCCGGCAGCCGCGCGCGGCATCCACGACCACCGGCCCGCCTCACCGGTTCGGCGCATCCCGTCGGCCCGCCTCGTCGTCGTCACGGAGGTGGCGACCTCCGACGTCGTGCCGACCGCCCACCCCGCGACCACTTACGTAACCTGGTCACATGACAGCGACCGAGATCCCCACCACCGACGCGCCCCGTCCCTCGGGCCTCGACCTGCAGTACGTCGATCCGGACGTCCGGCCCCAGGACGACCTCTACCAGCACGTCAACGGCACCTGGATCCGTGAGCACGTGATCCCCGCCGACCGGCCGATCGACGGTGCGTTCCTCGCCCTGCGCGACCTGTCCGAGGAGCGGGTGCGCGACATCATCACCGACGCCCCGGTCGACTCGCAGATCGGCGCCTTCTACGCCTCCTTCATGGACACCGATGCCGTCGAGGCCGCTGGCGTGGCCGCGCTCGCGCCCGATCTGGCCGAGATCGACGGTGCGACCGACGCCGACTCGCTCGCGCTGGCGATGGCACGGCTGGAGAAGGTGGGCGTCGGCGGGCTGATCGGTGCCTACGTCAACAACGACGCCAAGAACTCGAGCGAGTACATCCTCTACCTGGTGCAGTACGGCATCGGGCTGCCGGACGAGTCCTTCTACCGCGAGGACCAGTACGCCGAGATGCGCGAGCAGTACACCGACCACATCGCCCGGATGCTCGACCTCGCCGGGCTGGTCGACGACGTGGACGGGGAGACCGGGGCCCGCCGGACCGCCGAGCGGATCGTCGCGCTGGAGACCCGCATCGCCGCCGCCCACTGGGACGTGGTGGCCCGTCGCGACGCGGACAAGACCTACAACCCCGTCACCTGGGACGAGTTGCCGCAGCAGGCACCCGGTTTCCCGTGGCACGACTGGGCCCGCGAGCTCGGCGGCACCGAGGAGACGTTCGGCCGGCTCGTGGCGATGCAGCCCGACTTCCTCACCGCAGTGGCCGAGCTGTGGTCGGGCGAGCCGCTCGAGACGTGGAAGGAATGGCTGCGCTGGCGGACCGTCTCCTCCCGGGCGCCGTTCCTGACCTCGGACCTGGTGGACGAGAATTTCCGCTTCTACGGCACCGTCATGTCCGGCACCGAGGAGATCAAGGCCCGCTGGAAGCGCGGCGTCGGCGCGGTCGAGGCCGCCCTCGGCGAGGAGGTCGGCAAGGAGTACGTGGCCCGGCACTTCCCGCCCGGCCACAAGGCGCGGATGGTCGAGCTGGTGGAGAACCTCACCGAGGCCTACCGCTATTCGATCAGTCGGCTGCCGTGGATGACCCCGGCCACCCGCGAGCGGGCGCTGGACAAGCTCGAGGCGTTCGTGCCCAAGATCGGCTACCCCGACAAGTGGCGCGACTACTCGGCGCTCGAGGTCCGCGCCGACGACCTGCTCGGCAACGTGCGCCGGTCCGCCGAGTTCGAGCACCACTACGAGCTGGGCAAGCTCGGCGGCCCGGTCGACCGCGGTGAGTGGCACATGACGCCGCAGACGGTCAACGCCTACTACAACCCGGTGATGAACGAGATCGTCTTCCCGGCCGCCATCCTGCAGCCGCCGTTCTTCGACGCCGACGCCGACGACGCCGCCAACTACGGGGCGATCGGCGCGGTGATCGGGCACGAGATCGGCCACGGCTTCGACGACCAGGGAGCGAAGTACGACGGCGACGGCAACCTGGTCGACTGGTGGACCGACGACGATCGCGAGGCGTTCGGAACCCGCGTGGAGGCACTGATCGCCCAGTACGAGGGCCTCACCCCCGACGGCCTGGACTCGGACAAGGACCACGTCAACGGGGCCTTCACGGTGGGGGAGAACATCGGCGACCTGGGCGGACTGACGATCGCGCTGCTGGCCTACCGGCTGGCGCAGGGCGCCGACGGCGAACCCGCCGAGGGCACCGAGGTGGGTCCGGAGATCGACGGGATGACCGGCATCCAGCGGCTCATCACCTCGTGGGCGATCGTGTGGCGCACCAAGACCCGCGCCGAGGAGGCCGCCCGCCGGCTCGCCGTAGACCCGCACTCCCCGCCGGAGTTCCGCTGCAATCAGGTGGTGCGCAACCTCGACGACTTCCACGCCGCCTTCGGCGTGACCGAGGACGACGGCCTGTGGCTCGCCCCCGAGGAGCGCGTCAGCATCTGGTGAGCGTGTTCAGGCGCCGGTGAGTCGGCGGTGGTCGAGGTCGAACTCCCGCCGCGCGACCCTCTCGACCGCTCCGGAGGCGATGAGCTCGTGCAGTCGACGACTCAGCGTCTCCGGGGTCGTGCCCAGATGCGTGGCGAGATCGGCCTGGGACAGGGGTAGTCGAACCCGGGTCCGCCCGTCTGGTCGGGTCGACCCGGGCAACGACGCGAGGTAGCCCGACAGGCGCGTGACCACGTCCTCCGAGGTGAGCGACGCGAGGTGCTGTTCGCAGTCGACCACCTTCCGGGCCAGCGCGCGCGTGATCGAATCGTGTAGGACCGGGCACGCGGCGGCCACCGAACGAAGCGCGTCGTGCGACACGCTTTCCAGCGTGGTGGCCTCCGCGGCCACGACGGTGTGACGGGCAGGGCAGCCCAGCGCGTACTCCACCAGCCCGAGATGACTCCCGGGGCCGAGGACCCGGACGTGACGCTGGTGACCGGACCGGTCCTCTCGGGCGACGTGGAGGGTACCGGCCGTGACCACCGCCAGGCGGCCCACCGGTTCCCCGGTCACCTGCACCACCGCGCCTGGCCTCGCCGTGCTCTGCCGCGCAGAGGCGACCAGCGCGGCCCCACACCTGGGCGGCAACGAGGCGAACAGGATCGAGTCGGCGAACCTCGCGGATCCGGCGAATCCGGAATCGTCCCCGTGTGCGCTCATGCCCCCAGTGTCCCCCGTCAGCCCAGCGTGTGGAATTGCTCACTCGAAGTTGACGTACATCAATGCGAAGTCGGTGGCGTCGACCTATCTTCGGTAGCACGAATGATCGGGGAAGATATGTCTGAGGTTCTCGTACCGCCCACGCATCCGGCCCATCAGCTCGACCATCCGCCGGGCGTCCCCACAGGTGCAGGGCGTCCGGGCTCTGCGGTGTGGAAGACGCTGACGACGACCGATCACAAGCTGATCGGCCTCATGTACATCTCCACGTGCTTCGCGTTCTTCGCCATCGGTGGTCTGATGGCGCTGCTCATCCGGACCGAACTGTTCCTCCCGGGCATGCAGTTCCTGTCGAACGAGCAGTACAACCAGTTGTTCACGATGCACGGCACCGTGATGTTGCTGTTCTACGGGACGCCGATCGTCATCGGGTTCGGCAACTACATCATGCCGCTGCAGATCGGTTCCCCCGACGTGGCGTTCCCCCGGCTCAACGCGTTCGGCTTCTGGCTGTTCACCTTCGGCGGCGTCATTGTGCTGTCGGGCTTCCTGACCCCCGGCGGCGCGGCGTCCTTCGGCTGGACCATGTACATGCCGCTGGCGGACAAGATCCACTCCCCGGGCGTGGGGGCGGACCTGTGGATCCTCGGCGTGGGCATCGGCGGTATCGGCACGATCCTCGGTGCGGTCAACTTCGTCACCACCATCATCTGCCTGCGCGCACCGGGCATGACCATGTTCCGGATGCCGATCTTCACGTGGAACATCCTCGTCACCTCAGTGCTGATCCTGCTGATCTTTCCGTTGCTCACCGCGGCCGCGATGGGGGTGTTCTACGACCGCACCTTCGGTGGTCGGATCTACGACCCCGGTAACGGCGGGGCAATCCTCTGGCAGCACCTGTTCTGGTTCTTCGGTCACCCCGAGGTGTACGTCCTCGCGCTACCGTTCTTCGGCATCATCACCGAGATCCTGCCGGTTTTCTCCCGGAAACCGCTGTTCGGCTACGCCGGGCTGGTCTTCGCGACCCTCGCGATCGCGGCACTGTCGATGGCAGTGTGGGCGCACCACATGTTCGTCACCGGCGCAGTGCTGCTGCCGTTCTTCGCGTTCATGACGTACCTCATCGCCGTGCCCACGGGGGTGAAGTTCTTCAACTGGATCGGCACGATGTGGCGCGGGAAGATGACGTTCGAGACCCCCATGCTCTTCGCTCTGGGGTTCCTGGTGTCGTTCCTGTTCGGCGGACTGACGGGAGTCATGCTCGCGTCGCCGCCGATTGACTTCCAGGTGCACGATTCGTACTTCGTGGTGGCGCACTTCCACTACGTACTCTTCGGCACCGTCGTCTTTGCCACCTTCGCCGGCGTGTACTTCTGGTTCCCCAAGATGACGGGCCGGATGCTCGACGAGCGGCTGGGCAAGTGGCACTTCTGGCTGACGTTCATCGGCTTCCACCTGACCTTCCTGGTCCAGCACTGGCTGGGCAACCAGGGCATGCCGCGCCGGTACGCCGACTACCTGGAGTCGGACAACTTCACGGTCCTCAACCAGATCTCCACGATCGGCTCGTTCGTCCTCGGCATCGCGATGCTGCCGTTCATCTGGAACATCATCAGGAGCTGGCGCTACGGACCGATCGTCACCGTCGACGACCCGTGGGGCGCGGGCAACTCCCTCGAGTGGGCGACCTCCTGCCCGCCGCCGCGCCACAACTTCGTGACGCTGCCGCGAATCCGCTCCGAACGCCCCGCGTTCGAGCTGCACTACCCGCACATGAGCGATCGGATGCGCGCGGAGGCCCACGTCGGTGGACGGGGTAGTGCACAGGACCCGGACTCGTCCAAGGACGTCGGCGAGCGCGGGCCCTCGCCCCAGGACAGGTGAGTGCCGCGGGGCGGTCCGGCGGAAGACCCCTCCGCCGGTAGGGGGCGACCGATAGGGTCGGTGCCCATGACGATCCGCGTGGTGGAATGGTCGACGGGGTATCTGGGCCGGATGGCGGTCGAGGCGATCGACGCCCGCCCCGAGCTGGACCTGGTGGGCGTGTTCGTCTCCGACCCGGCCAAGGTCGGCGCGGACGCCGGGCGGCTCGCCGGCATGGGCCGTGAGCTGGGCGTCGAGGCCACCGATGACACCGCCGCGCTGCTCGCGCTGGAGCCCGACGCGGTGGTGTACACCGCCGAGACCGAGACCCGGTTCATGGAGGCCATGTCCGACTTCGGCCGCTTCCTGCGCGCCGGCGTCAACGTGGTGGCCTCCGGCCCGGTCCTGCTGCAGTACCCGCACGGCACACTGCCCGAGGAGATGATCTCCGAGCTGGCGGCGGCCGGACGCGAGGGCGGCGCCACGCTGCACGTCAACGGCATCGACCCCGGCTGCGCCAACGACGTCCTGCCGCTGGCCATGACGAGCCTGTCCCGGCGGATCGACCACATCCGCGTGGGCGAGATCGCCGACTACTCCGTGTACCACCAGGGCGAGACCATGCGGCGGCTGTTCGGCTTCGGCGCATCCATGGACACGCTTCCGCCACTGCTGCGACCGGGGATGCTCGCGGCGGGCTGGGGCTCGGTGGTGCGCCAAATCGCGGCCGCTCTCGAGGTCACCCTGGACGAACCACTGGTGGAGCGCCACGAGCGCCTGCCCGCGGACCGCGACCTGACCTTGTTGGCGTGTGAGGTCCCGGCGGGGACGCAGGCGGCGTTGCGGTTCGAGGTGGTGGGACAGGTCGACGGCGAGGACCGCATCGTCCTGGAACACGTGACCCGCACCGCGCCCGGCCAGGCTCCCGACTGGCCGCGGCCCGACCACGGGGACGGGTGCTACCGCATCGAGATCGCCGGCGAGCCCGCGATGCGGGTGGAGTTCGGCCACCACGCCGAGCACGGAGACCACAATGTCTCCGGCATGCTCATCACCGCGATGCGACTGGTCAACGCGGTCGAGGCGGTCGTGGCGGCCGAGCCCGGACTGGTCTACGCGAAGGACCTGCCGATGATCACCGGGCGTGGCTTAATGAGTACATGAGAACCCTGCGGGCCGCCCTGGCCGTCACCGCCGCCGCGCTCCTCGCAGTGACGGGCGCGGGCGCCGCGAACGCCACCGACCCGTCGACGCGGGCGCCGCTGCCGGTGCCGTACTCGTTCTTCACCGGGGCGGTTCAGGCGCTCACCGCCCCGGGGGCGGAGCTACCCGGGGCCAACGACTGGTCGTGCCGCCCCACCGCCGACAAGCCGCGCCCCGTCGTGTTGGTCCACGGCACCTCCGGCGGTGCGGTCACCAACTGGGCCACCTACGGACCACTGCTGCACAACGAGGGCTACTGCGTCTACACGCTCACCTACGGTGCGCTTCCCGGCCAGCCGTGGCCGGTGAGCATGCTGGGCGGTCTGTCCGACATCACCGAGGTCTCGGTGCCGCAGGTCGGCGAGTTCGTCGATCGTGTCCTCGCCTCGACCGGTGCCGAGCAGGTGGACCTCATCGGGCACTCGCAGGGAACGCTCGTCTCCGGCCTGGTCGCCAAGGTCGGCCGACCCGGCAAGGTGAACACCGTCGCCGCGATAGCACCCCTGTGGCACGGCTCCCGCGGGACCGGGTCCGGGGCGATCGGCACCGCCCTGGCCAGCGGGGACCGCGGACGCGCGGTCGAGATCGCGCCGTCCCTCGGCCAGATGGCCGCCGGGTCGGACATGCTCGAACTCCTGTGGTCGGGCGGCACCCCCTATGCGCCGGGCGTGACGTACCTCAACCTCGTGACCCGCTACGACCAGCTGGTCCAGCCGTATACGTCCGGTGTCGTGGAGGGCCCGCAGGCCACCAACATCACCATCCAGGACGGGTGTGAGCAGAACCGGGCCGAGCACCTGGCCATCGCCTCGGACGGCCGGACCGCCGACTTCATCCTGGGCGCCCTGGACCCGTCCGACCCGCGTGAACCGCGGTGCGAGGCGGTCGCCCCGTACCTGGGGCCGATTCCCCCGCTGCCGGGATCGTGACCCGGACCGGGATCGCGGGACTGCTCGCGGCGGCGGCCCTCGTCGTCGTCCCTGGTGTGGCGGCCCCCGCCTCCACGCACGCGCAGGTGCCCTGGCGGTGGTGGGACGGCGCGGCGTACCAACTCACCCACGGCCTGGCCGATCCGCCCGGGATCAACCGGGACGACTGCCGGCCGACGGCGCAGCGCCCCGCGCCGGTGATCCTCGTGCACGGCACCGGGCTCAACGGCGGGAACTCGTGGGCCACCCTCGGCGCCGCACTGGCCGCCGAGGGCTACTGCGTGTGGGCCCCCACCGTGGGCGCGCCACCCGGACCCGGCGGCGCCCCCGGGTCTGTGGGCGGCGTCGACTCGCTCACCGGCGCCTCCGCGCCGCAGCTCGCCGCAGAGATCGACCGGGTGCGTGCGCTCACCGGGGCCGCCGAGGTGGACCTGGTGGGGCACTCGCAGGGCGCGATCATCGCCTCCTACGTCACCGCGACCGCCCGGGCCGACGCCGTGCGCACCGTCGTCACGCTGGGCGCCGATCCCGCCCGGTCGGGCGACGGGCCACCCGAGTTCGTCACCGATCTGCTCGGCGTGCTGTCACCCGACACCGCGCGGCAGGACGCCGAGGCGACGCTCGCGTGGCTGGGCGAGGAGGGCGTCCCGTTCGCGCGCGGGGTGCGGTACGTGGCGGTGTCCTCGGACTACGACGAACTCACCGGGCCGGTGGTGGCGCCGGAGGTGCCGGACTTCGTGGACCTGGACGTGGTGCGGCTGCAGGACGGCTGCGAGGTCGACCGCTCGGGTCACCTGACCGTGTTGGCGTCGCCTCGTGCGGTGGACCTGGTGATCGACGCCCTCGGCGGGCCGCGGGACCCGGGTGGTGTCGAGCAGGCCGGCCCGCCGCCGCGCTGCGTTCCCGCGGATCAGCTGCTGGGCGTGCTCGCGCCCGTTCCGCCCCGGTGACCGCGCCGCCGGCGAGCGGGCGTCAGTAGTTCCAGTCGCCCTGGCCGTCGAACGCGCCGAACGGGCGGCCGGGCCCGTTCTTGACGATGAACGGGTCGCCGTTGCGGCTGGTGTCGTAGTACCAGCGGGCGTCGGCGGGGCTGACGTTGATGCAGCCGTGGGAGACGTTGCGGACACCCTGGTCGGCGACCGACCACGGTGCGGAGTGGATGTAGATGCCGTCGTAGGAGAGCCGGACGGCGTCGTTGATGATCGAGTTGTACCCGCCGTCCTCGATGCGCAGACCGAACGTCTCCGAGTTCATGCGGACCTCACGCCCGCGCTGGCCGGTGTAGTAGGTGCCGTTGTAGGTCTCCCAGCCGGGCCGTCCGGCGGAGGCCCGCATGGTGCGGATGTGCTGGCCGTTGCGGGTGACGGTGACGAGCTTGGTGCGGTCGTCGAACTCGGCGATCACGGCGTCGCCGGTGCGGAACGACTGCTGGCGCTTGCCGCCGGCCCACACGGTGACCGAGGTGTTGACCGGCCAGAACTCGTGGGGCCGCCAGCGCACCTCGCGGTCGTTCACCCAGTAGAACTTGCCCGGGACCGCCGGCTCGGTGCGGATGCCGATCGTGGCCTCGGCCCGCGCCCGGTCGCTGATGGGGCGGTCGAAGAAGAACATGACCGGCTGCGCCACGCCCACGATCTCGTTCGGGGTGGGGAAGATGTCGACGTTGCCGTACTCGGGTGTCGGCCGCGCGGGCCCGATGACCGGGTAGGTCAGTACGGGCATCGCGCCGACGCCCGGGATGGCCGGCGTGTACAGGGGCGCGTTCTCGAGCTGCGGCACCCCGGGAGGGCTCAGCGGCATGACGGACTGGGCCTCGGCGGTCGGGGCGGTGCCCGCGCCGACCGACACCCCCATGAGGAGCGCGATCGCGGCGAGGACCGCGGCGGCCACCGAGGGGCGGGAGGAACGGGTCATGTGAGGGGCTCCTGAGGGCGGCGAGGGATTCTCTAAGCGTTACGACAGACTTCTACCCGGATATATCGTGCGTCACAACCGAAGTGTTTCGGAGCGGCGGCCCGCGGCCGCCCGCGATCAGTAGTTCCAGTCGCCCTGACCGTCGAACGCGCCGAACGGTCGGCCGGGGCCGCCGGTGACGATGAACGGGTCGCCGTTGCGGGTGTTGTCGAAGTACCAGGCCGCGTCCTCGGGGCTGACGTTGATGCAGCCGTGCGAGACGTTGCGGACGCCCTGGTCGGCGACCGACCACGGCGCCGAGTGGATGAAGATGCCGTCGTAGCTCAGCCGCACGCCGTTCTCGACGATCGTGTCGTACCCGCCGGCGGTCCGGGACAGTCCCCAGGTCTCCGAGTCCATGCGCACCTCGCGGGCCCGCCAGCCGTTGTAGTAGACGCCGTTGTGGGTGGCGTAGGCGTCGCGGCCGGCGGAGGCCTTCATGGTGCGCACCACCTGGCCGTTGCGGGTGACGGTGACGGTGTGGGTGGCGTCGTCGTAGGTCGAGATCACCGCGTCGCCGGTGCGGAAGACGGTCTCACGCCCTCCGGCCCACACGGTGACGGAGGTGCCCGCGGGCCAGAACTCGTGTGGTCGCCAGCGCAGTTCCGAGTCGCCGACCCAGTAGAACTTGCCGTCCACGGCGGGCGCCGTGCGGATTCCCACCGACGCCTCGGCGCGGGCACGGTCGGCGACGGGCTGGTCGAACCGGATCATCACCGGTTGCGCGACGCCCACCGTCTCGCCCGAGGTGGGGTAGACCGAGGCCACCCCGGTCTCGGCCGTGGTCCGCCCGATGGCGGGGACTGGCAGGGTGAGTACGCCGGTCGATCCGCCGACCGCGGGCAGTGGCGCGGATTCCAGGCCCAGCGCGCCGACCGAGCCGGTGGATCCGGTGGGGCCGAGGAGTGACTGCGCGGAGGCGGCGGGGGAGAGGCCGACGACGACGAGGCAGGCCGTGGCCAGAAGCGTTGCGAAGGACCGGGTGCGGCGCGACATCGTTCTCCTCGAAAGCGGGTACCGCGGCGGGCGGCGACAGCGGGGGTCGCGTGAGGGCGGACAGCCAACCCCACGCGTCACATAAGTAACATCAGTAACAGTACATATCAGGTGCCCGGCCTGTACATCTCCGAGCGCGGGCGGGGATCACGGTGGGTGCCCGCTCCGCCGGGGACGCGCACCGACCCGGCCGGGCACCTTTCCAATGTTCGTTGGTATCGCCGCGGGGAGAACCGCTGGTAGATCCATGCGGCGGCCGTCGTTGAGCGAAAGTCAACGGAGAAACGCCTGATCATGGGCTTGATCGAACGGCAGCTGCAACATAGGGTCATCTCAGTCACCGCCGAGGGGTGGGTGGCGAAGTGAAGTGGTTGCTGAGGGGCTGCGACTTCACGTAACGAGGGGCCGGTCTTGCCGACCGGGGCACCTGGGGGGGTGCCGACCCGCAGCCGAGAGGCAGCGTGGAGGCCGGATCGTACGCGATCTGCCAGATGGAGGGACGGCGTCGGATGCTGAGGGGCTCCGGCGCCGTTCCCGTCATTTCGGCCCACCTCTAGCCGATGATCTCCTGTGCCACGCGGTGCAGTCCGGCCAGCGCCGACGACTCGGCCTGTGGTGACCTCGGCGTCTCGGGTCTGAGCATCGTGATGTGCCACAGCTCGTCGCCGGAGATGAGGATCGTGTGTACCTCGACGCCGCCGCCGGTGGGCGCTGCCACGCAGTCGATGTACAACGTGGCTGGCCGTGGGCCGACCGCGGCGGGTGCCCCGGGCTCGCCCGGGGCCGTCAGGCCGGCCTCCGCGGCACCCGGTCCGCGGATCTCCGAGCAGGCGTACCTGGCGCCCAGCAGTGTGGCCTGACCCGCGAGCGCGGCCCGGGCACCGTCGCGGGGCGTGACGACCCCGGCGGCAACGGTGTCGGGGACGACGTCCGGATCGAAGGCCGGCGGGGTGGTCGTCGCCGTGGTCGCCGTGGTCGCCGTGGTCGCCGAGGTCGTCGCCGACTCGTCGGCCGTGGCGTCAGGCGTCGACGCATCGGTCGTGGCCTCCGCCGCGCCCGCCGCGCCCGCCGCGCCCTCCGTGTCCGCCGATTCCGCATCCGAGACCTCGGAGGCGTCGGCGTCGGTGGCCGTCGCCTCGGCGTCGGTCGTGCTGGTGCCCGCCAGTCCGGCTTCGTACCTCTCGGGTGACCCCGGGCCGCCGTAGGTGCACAGCAGCCCCAGGTCACCGGAACCGGTCGGATCGACCACCGGCATGTCGGCACCGGTGAGGTCGATGATCTCCTCGGTGGTCAGGTCGAGGAGTTCGCAGGCGTTGAGTCGTTCCTCGAGCGCGGGCCGACCCTCGACCATCGCGGCGGCGACGTCGTGCCGGGGATTCGGGGTGAGCCTCGGCGGGCCCGCGTCACCCGAACCGGGGCCCGTGGCAGTGCATCCGGCGACAGCCACCGTGGCCGCCAGGGCGACGAACCCTCCGGCGAGACGGCGTCCGCGCGCCGGACGGGGTCGCTGCGATCGCATGGCCCGATCCTACGGGTCGGCCCCACTGTCATGGCCCCGACGTCCGGCGTTCACCGCGCGTGCGCGGCCCGCTCATCTCGCTCGGCGACACTGCCGGATGTGGAAGCGAGACGCGGGCGGGACGCGCAGCCGCTGCCGGGGCCCGCACTCGGCTACCGGCGATCGGATCTGCACGAAGCCGGGCGCCTTCCCGGTGGGTGGAGGGAGGTTGTCGCCCACGCCGTGCTCGGCGAGGGGGTCGCCCTGTTCGACGGGGCCGCGGACGATCTGCTCAGTCTGGCCGCCCACGCCCGCGCGGGGATCAGGACGGAATCGGCGGAACCGCCCTCGCCGTCGGACCTCGTCGTGCTCTACGGGCCGATGCGTGGACCCTGCCGACTCGTCGACCTGATCGACGAGTCGCTCCGGCAGGGCGTCGTCGTCGGCACCCTCGAGGGCAACACCGCGGTGGCCGAGCACCGCTGCCACCTCGACCTGCACCCCGGGACGGACGAGGTCACCGTCACCGTCCGGACGGTGTGGCGGCCGCGCACCTCCACGGTGCTGCCCGGTGCCGCGGGCCGCGAGGCGCGCGCCTACGAACGCATGGGCGACCGCCTGGTCCGGACGCTCGGCGGCGCTTTCTAACCGGGCACGGCGCCGTCGGGGGCAGCCGGGCCCCTGACGACGTCGGTCGGCTCGGTCACCGAGCCCCGGATGGCATCGAATGATTCCCGGATGCGGTATTCGAGCAGGGAACCCGGCTCGTCGGTGCGCCACCGTTCCACGGCGATCCGGAGGATCGCGATCGACGCGGCCGCCACCGTCGCGGCCTCCACCGAGTCCGGTTCCCGCCCCTCCCGGCGCGCCACCAGGGACGCCAGCTCCTTCTCGTTGCACGCCAGGATCTCGTAGACCTGGGTCCGGACGCTCGCCTCCCGGCGCCACATGTCGTGGAATCGGTCGAAGGCCCGGCTCTGCCGCCGTGCGTTGGACACCTGGTGCCACATGAGCCGTGAGAGGGCGGTCATGGTGGACACGCTGCGGTCGGTGAGGAACTCCCTCACCGCGTCGCGACCGGCGGGGGGAGTGTCCGGGATGCAGGCGGCGGCCTTGGACGGGAAGTAGTTGAAGAACGTCCGCCGCGACACGTTGGCGGCTCGGGCGATCTCGTCGACCGTCACCGCGTCGAGTCCTCGCTCGATCACCAGGTCGACCGCGGCGGCGGAGATCGCACCGCGCAGGTCGCGGCGGCGATCCTCCGCGCGGTCGGCGCCCGCAGCGATGCTCGCGGAGTCGCTCATCTGCCACCTCCCGGTCCCGTCGCCGTGTCGGGCGGTCAGCCGCACCGCCACGGTCAACAGTACTGACCGAAGCGGCATCTATCCTGGCGGGATGCGCACACCCGCCTCCCCAGCCCTCGTCGCGGTGTCGGCGATCCTGCTCGGTGCCTTCGCCGGGTGCGGCGGCGGCTCCGGGCCGGCCCCTGAGATGGGCACCATCCGGACCGCCCCGCCCGAGACAACAGAGCCGGAACTGTCGCCCGTCGAACCGGTCGCCGATGCCGAGTGCCCGTACCTGTCCGCCGACGAGGTCACACGACTCAGCGGCCAGCCGGTCACCGACGTGCGGATCGACGACGGCGTGGAGCCCGCGGCCTGCTTCTTCTACGACTCAGACGGCGAGGTGCAGCTCACGACCACCGTGTACTCGGTCGCGTCCCCGGAGCGGGCGGCGGAGCTGGTGGAGGAGTCGGCGCCCTCCGGCGAGGCCGAACCCTCGCAGGCGGAGGGAGGCTGGAGCGGCGGCCGTACGGTGGGCCTGGGCGGTGCGCTGGTGGTCCTGTCCCGCGACGCCCGGGTGCTGGCCGTGCAGTCCACGCAGGAGGATCCGACGACGGCCCAGCGGATAGCCGAGCTCACCGCACCGCGGGTGGCGGGCTGAGCCGCCGCGCCACAGGATTCACGTGGATCACGTCGGGTCGGTGACCATCCCCAGGATGAGCTCGGCCATGCTGCGGGCGGTCATCGCGGTGGTCCGGGCCTCACCGAGCATGGCGGCGGTCACCGAGCCGTCGTGGAGGAGCGCCAACCGGTCGGCCAGGTCGGTGATGTTGTCCGGGTCCTCGAGGCCCATGCCGGCGAGCTCGGAGCGCAGGGTCTCGGCGACCCACTGCCGCTGATCGGCCACAGCGGCGCGGATGGCGCGCTCGCCGTCCGTCGCCGGGCTGGGGAACTCGATCGCCGCCGCGAGGTGGCAGGACCCGGGCATGGCGGGCTCGACCTGCTCGCGGACGATGTCGAACAGTGCCAGGATGCGGCCCCGGGCATCCGGGGCGAGGTCGGCGCGACGCCGCCACAGGTCACGGTCCCGTTCGGCGACCGACCGCAGGTAGGCCACGACGAGCTCGTCCTTCGACCCATAGGTGTTGTACAGGCTGGCCTTGGCCACCCCGGCCTCCCGCAGGATCCGGTCGATCCCGACCGCACGGATCCCGTCGGTGGAGAACAGACGGGTCGCCGTCGCCAGGAGTCGCTCCCGCGGCCCGGGCTTGGTCGACCGTGTGCTCGTCACGGGGTACACACTATCGGCAGTGACCGCCGACACCACGGGGCCGGTGCCGCGCGCGGCGGACACCGGCCCCATCGCCCGACGGTGCGGTCGATGATGGTCAGGCCGGCGGCTGGCCGTCGGCCGGCGGGCGGCTGTGCTGCGACGAGTCCGGGTTCGGCGTCGGCGTGCCGTCCGGGGCGTCCGGGTTGTCGGGCGCGTCCGCAGTGCGACCGGTGAGGAACTCGCCGGCCTTCTGCTGCGCGGTATCGGTGTGCTCCGAGTACTTACCGCCGGTGCGCTGGTCGAACGCGTCGCCGGTCTTGTCGAGTGCCGAATCCACCTTGTCCGGGTTCTTTCCTGCGAGGTCCTTGGCCTTGTCGAACAGTCCCATGTCAGGCTCCTTCCACTCCGGGTTATGCAGACGGGCGGCCCGACCCCGCTTCGGGCCGGGCCGCCCGGATGTCGCGTTGTGTGGCGTCTGGCGCCGGGGTCAGACCTTGGTGCGTCCGCGCCCCTTGATGGCGGAGACGACGAAGATGACCAGGATCGCGCCGATGATGGCGGCGACGAAGCCCCAGATGGAGAAGGCCTCGGGCATCCCGCCGCCGCTCGTGAAGAGCGAGACGAGGAAGCCGACGATGAATGCGCCGATCACGCCGGCGAGAACGTTGGCCACGAGGCCCATCTGTGCGTTCTTGCCCATGATCATGGAGGCGATCCAGCCAGCGAGGCCACCGACGATGATCCAGGAGATGATGCTCCACAGCATTGTGGTTGTCCTTTCCCGAGAGTCGTAATCGGCCCGGGACGGGCCGCTCACTCAGGAGAACACGACACAGACACGAATGCTTCCGGTCGCACGCCGTGTGGCGTTAAACGTCACTCACTCGTTACCGGTCCGTGTCCGCCGGGCCACCCGCCCGCGGCCTCAGGCGATCTCCGCGGCCTCCGGGTGCTTCTGGATGTATCCCGCGACGAACGAACACGACGGGCGCACCCGCAGTCCCTCCTCCCGGGTCACCTGCAGCGCCTCACCGACCAGCGTCCCGGCGAGACCGCGCCCACCGAATTCGGACGCGACCACCGTGTGGGGGAACTCCCGGACGCCGTCCGTGCCGTCGGAATAGTCGGCGAAACCCGCCACCACATCGTCCACGAGGATCTCGAATCGCCCGGCGGCGGTGTCACGCCGAACCTGAACGTTGTCCTCGCAGCTCATGAGTGCGATTCCGGACGGACGACCATCACCGGGCACGGGGCCGCCTGCAGGAGCGCGCGGGAGGTGGAGCCGAGGACCATGCCCGTGAACCCGCCCCGCCCGTGGGAGCCGACGACGACGAGCTGGGCGTTCTCGGCCTGCTCGACGAGTGCCCGGACCGCGCGATCGCGCGTGACGAACCGCTGCACCTCGACATCGGGGTACCGGTCCGAGAATCCCGCCAGCCGCTCCGACAGCGTCTGGAGCTGCTGCTCCTCGAGTTCCTTCCAGTCATCCTCGGTGAGGGAGATGCCGGCCGCCGCGGCCTGCACCTGCGGATCCATCCAGGTGTGCACGGCGACGAGGGGGGCGGACCGCGCGGAGGCCTCGGCGAACGCCCACTCGGTGGCCTTGGCGCTGACCTCGGAGCCGTCGATCCCCACGACGACCGGGCCGCTGCGGTTCAGATCGTCCGTGTCCTCCCGGGTCACCACGACCGGGCAGAACGCGTGGCTGGCCACCGCCGCCGACACCGAGCCGAGCACCATGCCCTTGATCCCGCCCAGGCCGCGGGAACCCAGGACGATGAGCTTGGCCTTGCGCGAGTAGTCGATGAGCACCTGCGCGGGATTGCCCTCGACGATCGCGTGCGACACCTCGATGCCGGGCACCACCTTGGCCGCGGTCTCACGGGCCTTCTCGATGATGGGCGTGCACTCCCGCTCCAGCTCGTCGTAGACGGGCTGCGGAGGGATCATCCCCTCGGCGAACATCGCGGCCGGCATCGTGTAGCTGGTCACGAGGAGCAGCGGGATGCGGCGGGTGGCGGCGGTGTTGGCGGCGTACGCGACCGCACCGGTGGAGGCGGCGGAGCCGTCGACGCCGACGACGACGGTGTTCTCGAGGGAAGCCATGGCCCCGACCCTACCGCCGGGATACGACACCGGATCGCGGTTTGGGAGTGGGCCGTCTAGAGCTGGTCCGGGAACGGGGCGTTGGCCGGGTAGGCCATGTTGAAACTCCCCTGGAACGCCGGGAGGACGACGCGGCCCGGGCCGAAGAGGAAGAAGTCGACGACGACGTCGATCATGGGCGCTCCCGAGTGTTCAGAGTGGTGCGAGGGACAGATGGTGCTCGAGTGAGTGTAGCCCACCGACTAGGCTCGTGGACATGTCCAGCTCGAGACGCCGTGGGCGGCCCCTCCCGCTGCGGAACGGTGTCGACCCGGTCCGGATCCGGCTGGCCGACCCCGGACAGGGGCCCCGCAGCATCCCCGAGGAGTTGCGCCGACGCTTCCCCGATCGGCTCGCCGAGCTCACCGTGGCCCTCGAGGCGGGGCAGGTCGTCACCGCCGACGGGGCACCGGTCACCGCCGCCACCCGGCGGCACCGGGGGATGGACGTGTGGATGTACCGGACGCCGGAGCCCGAGATCCCGGTCCCGTTTGAGGTCGAGGTCCTGCACGCGGACGACCGCCTCGTCGTCGTCGACAAACCCCACTACCTCGCCACGACCCCCCGCGCGGGGCACGTCACCGAGACCGCACTCGTCCGGCTCCGGCGCGATCTCGCGCTGGACGACCTCGCGCCCGCCCACCGCCTCGACCGGCTCACCGCCGGCGTCCTGGTCTTCACCGTCGATCCCGCGCACCGCGGCGCCTACCAGGAACTCTTCGCCGCCCGCCGGGTCACCAAGACCTACCTGGCGGTCGCGACCGCCCCCGACGGGGTTCCCGCCGAACGGCAGCGGTCCAGCCGGATCGTCAAGACCCGCGGCGTCCTGCAGGCGGCCGAGGTCGACGGCGAGCCCGACGCCCACACCCGCATCACTCTCCTGGGCACCCGGGGGGACGGGGCCGGGCGGATCGGGCTCTACCGGCTCGAACCCACCACCGGCCGCACCCACCAGCTGCGCGTGCACATGAACGCCCTCGGGACCCCGATACTCGGCGACGATCTCTACCCCCGTGTGCTCGACGTGGCCCCCGGCGACTTCTCGACACCACTCCAGTTGCTGGCCGAGTCGATCGCCTTCACCGACCCCGTCTCGGGCGAGAAACGCGAGTTCGCCACCCGGCGGACCCTCGACGCCTGGACCCGTGAGCAGGATCAGGGTGGACACCCGGGCAATCCCCCATCGGCTTCCGCTCCGAATTCCTGCAAGCTTTAGATCGACCACCATGATCCGAGGGAGCACATGACCACCCAGGCCGAGACCCACCGACACGACGGCGAGCCGCACTCCGCGGCCGCCGTCGCCACCGACCTCGTCATGACCTACGGGGAGGGCGAGACCGAGGTCCGTGCACTCGCCCACGTCAGCGCGACCTTCGAACGGGGACGGTTCACGGCGATCATGGGCCCCTCCGGCTCGGGCAAGTCGACCCTCATGCACTGCATGGCGGGACTGGACCGGCCGACCTCGGGGTCGGTGCGGATCGGCGATACCGAGATCGTGGGGCTGGCGGACAAGGAACTGACGGCGCTGCGACGCGACCGCATCGGATTCGTGTTCCAGTCCTTCAACCTCGTCCCGACCCTGACGGCCGAGGAGAACATCACCCTGCCCCAGGACATCGCAGGCCACGGCATCGACCGGGCCTGGTTCGACGAGGTGATCGGCCGGCTGGGGATCGCCGACCGGCTCTCGCACCGGCCGTCCGAACTGTCCGGCGGCCAGCAGCAGCGCGTGGCGTGCGCCCGCGCCCTGGTCGGCCGCCCGGACATCCTGTTCGGTGACGAGCCCACCGGCAACCTCGACTCCACCTCCTCGGCCGAGGTCCTGGCCATCCTGCGCAGCGCCGCAGACGACTTCGGTCAGACCGTCGTGATCGTCACCCACGACCCGCGCGCCGCCACCTACGCCGACCGCGTCCTGCTGCTCGCCGACGGCCGGGTCGTCCGTGAGCTCGCCCATCCGACCGCCGACGAGATCCTGGCGGCCATGGGCGCCCTCGAGGAGCGGTGATGGCGGCCAGGCACGCCTCCGGGCACGCCGGACCCGCCGGCGGGGGGCGACACGAGTCCGCCCACGCCCCGCGCCACACGCGCCCGATGCTGCGCGTCTCCCTGCGCAACATCGCCGCCCACAAACTCCGCCTGGTGCTGTCCGTGCTGGCGGTGGTCCTGGGCACCGCGTTCGTCACCGGCTCGCTGGTCTTCACCTCCACCCTCAAGAGCACCTTCGACGGACTGCTCGACCAGGGCACCGCGGACCTCGCCGCGATGATCGAACCCGAGGACCCCCGCGGGGCGGGCGTGCCGTTCGAGGTGGCCGAGCAGGTGCTCGACCTGCCGGGCGTCGAGGCGGCCATGCCCGGCGTGTCCGGCACCGTGGTGCTGTTCAACGCCGACGGCACCCCGTACCAGTCCGGTGGCGCGCCGTCCGAGGGCCTGGCCTGGATCGATCCCGACGACGCGGTCGGCGAGAGCAGCTGGATCACGGACGGCCGCGCCCCCGCCGCCGACGACGAGGTCGTCCTCCCCGAGACCGTGCTCACCGCCGCCGGCCTCGCCGTCGGCGACACCGCCGAGGTCTACACCACCGGGCAGGGCGTCCTCGACGTGACCGTCGTGGGTGCCTACGCCAACGAGACCGACATCGGCGGGTACGTGGGCGTCGGGTTCTCGGAGGAACGCGCCCGCGCCCTGTTCACCGACGGCGAGAACGCCTCCAACGTCTCCGTCCGCGCGGAACCGGGCGTGAGTCAGGAAGAGGTCCGCGACACGATCGCGGCCGAGTTCCCCGACTACGAGGTCCGGACCGGCGAGGAGATCAAGGAGCGACTGTCCGAGCAACTGTCGACCGTCCTCGACTTCATCAACTATTTCTTCGTCGCGTTCGGGCTGATCGCGCTGCTGGTCGGCACGTTCATCATCTACAACACCTTCTCCATGCTCGTCGCCCAGCGGCTGCGGGAGCTCGCCCTGCTGCGCGCGATCGGCGCCTCCCGCGGGCAGCTCACCCGATCGGTGATGGCCGAGGCCGCCGTCACCGGGCTCGTCGGCTCCGGGATCGGCGTGGTGGTGGGCTTCGGCCTGGCCCAGCTGATCTTCGTGGCGCTCGAGGCCTTCGACCTGGGCATCCCGTCCGGAGCCCTCTCGCTCACCCCGATGTCGGTCATCACCCCGCTGGTGTTGGGCTTCGTCGTCACCGTCTTCTCCGCCTGGGCGCCCGCCCGACGCGCCGGACGCGTCGCCCCGGTGCAGGGCATGCGAGTCGGCTCGGCCACCACCGAGGCCGGCGGCGGATGGCGCACCGCCGTCGGCCTGTTCGCCGTGGTGAGCGGCCTCATGCTCGCGGTGATAGGTACCTGGCAGGAGACGACGCGGGACGGTGCGATCACGGTCGGTGTCGGTGCGGCCGCGCTGATCATCGGCAGTTTCCTGGTGATGCCCGCGCTCGCCAAACCGATCGCCGGTGGCATCGGCAGGGTGATCGGCGCACCGTTCGGCGCGGTCGGCAAGCTCGCCGCCACCAACGCCGGACGCAATACCCGCCGGACCGCCGCGACCGCGTTCGCGCTCACGCTGGGACTGACCCTGGTGGCGGCGTTCGGAACCCTCGGCGCCACCACGAAGGAGAGCGTCAGCGGCGTCATCGACCAGGACATCAACGCCGACGTCGTGGTCCAGGGCGTGGCGTCCCAGGGCCCGCCGACCCCGCTGCCCGGCGGCATCGAGCAGCAGATCGCCGACCTCGACGAGGTCGGTGACGTGGCCTGGCTGGCGTTCGCGTTCGCCCAGCTCGCCGGGGAACCGCAGGCGCTGTCCGCCGCCGGCGGGCCCGTCGGCGAGATGATCGACGCCACCGTGGTCGACGGTTCGCTCGACCCCGGCCCCGACTCGCTCGTCGTGTCCCGGACCGTCGCCAGGGACAAGGGGTGGACGATGGGCGCGTCCGTGCCGCTCGTCGCGCCCGACGGCAGTGAGAGCACCCTCCGGGTCACCGGGATCTACGAGGACTCCCAGATCCTCGGGCAGTTCTACACCGGGATGGACGTCTACGAACGCCTGGTGCCGGAGAACCTGCGGTCGACCTTCAACGTGCTCGTCGCGGCGGACGACGGGGTGAGCGAGGACGAGGTCCTCGCGGCGGTGACCGACGAGCTCACCGACATCCCGATCGCGATGGTCCAGAGCAAGCAGCAGTACATCGACACACAGACCGGCGGGATCGACCAGCTGTTGACGATCATCTACGCGCTGCTGGGGCTGGCCCTGGTCATCGCGGTCCTGGGCATCGTCAACACCCTCGCCCTGTCGGTGATCGAGCGTCGCACCGAGATCGGGATGCTCCGCGCGGTGGGCATGCAGCGCTCGCAGGTCCGCCGCACGATCAACCTCGAGTCCACGCAGATCGCCGTGTTCGGCGCGTTGATCGGCGCGGCGGTGGGCGTCTACCTCGGCTGGGCGTTCGTCACCGTGCTCGCGGACAGCGGACTGACGGAGACGACGATCCCGTGGGGCAGCATCGGCGTCGTGCTGGCGGCCTCGGCGGTCGTCGGGGTCCTGGCGTCGTTGTGGCCCGCGCACCGGGCCGCCAAGACCGACCCGCTCGAGGCGATCTCGGACTAGGTGCGGGGGTCGCCCGTGGACGTCGCCCGTGGACGTCGCCCGCGGGCGACGTCCACGCTAGCGGCGCAGGCCGAAGAGGTTGCGGGGACCGCGGTGCTCGTGGCGGGCGAGCACCGCGCCCAGCACCTCGGCGTCGTGTTTCTGGTCGACCTCGACGCCGGCCAGCCTGCCGACCGTGCGCTCCCACAGCAGGCCCTCGTACACGGTCAACAGGTCCAGTGCGGCTGTGGCCGGGTCGCGCAGCCCGGCGGCGTCGAGTGCGCCGACGAGGTCGCTCGGATCGAGCAGGGCGGCCACGAGGTCCGTGGTGTCCTCCTTGCCGGCGAGTTCGACGATCAACGCCGATCTGGCCGCCAGCTCACCGCGGTAGTCGGCCAACAACCCGTCGACCATGCGCGTGAGCATCCCCAGCACGTCGTCGGCGTCGGAGGACGCCAGTTCCTGGATCCCCGAGACCTCGACGAATCCCCGCAGCAGCGAGGTGAGCCGGTCGACGGTGAGGGTGAGCAGCTGCGCGCGGGTGCGGCAGTAGTAGGAGGTGGAGCCCGAGGGCAATCCCGCCTCCGAGTCCACGGCGCGATGGGTGAGGGCACGGACCCCGTCCCTCGCCACGACCTCGATCGCGGAATCGGCGATGAGCATGCGCCGGTCCTCCATGGGGGCTCCCGTCGTCGTGTTCCACGGACATTCAGCTCGACCGGTGTAGTGCCGGACGTCGACGGGTCCCGCCGACTCGAGCGACAGCCTATCGCCGTACGGGGCCGTGGGCGTCGGAATCACGGACGCCCCGGCACCGGTATCCGGTGCCGGGGCGTCCCTGGCGTCGATCCTGCGGCCGCTGGTCAGGCCACGGCGGCGACCTTGCGGGCCCGCCGCGTGGCGCGGTGGTGCTGCAGCGCGGTCTTCAGGCCCGCCCGCTGACCCTCCACGGCCGGCAGCGGCTTGGGCTGGTCGGCGAACATCCGCTCGGAGTGGGTCTCCGGCGCGTCGTCGGTCGTGTCGCGCAGCATGTGGTTGGGCAGCGACAGCTTGGCGATGGTGCGCCAGGTCTTGAAGTACTGCACCGGCAGGGGACCGGCCACGTAGGGCAGGTCGTACTTGCGGCACACCTCACGTACCCGGATGGACGCCTCCGCGAGCCGGTTGGACGACATGTCCGGGTAGATGTGGTGCTCGATCTGGTACGACAGGTTGCCTGACATGAAGTCGACGACCGGACCGCCGGTGATGTTGGCGGAGCCGAGCATCTGCCGCAGGTACCACTCCGCCTGCGTCTCGTTCTCCACGTCCTTCTTGGTGAACTTCTCGGCACCGTCGGGGAAGTGGCCACAGAAGATCACCGCGTTGGTCCAGACGTTGCGGATCCCGTTGGCCACCAGGTTGGCGGTGGCGGTGGACTTCCACCCCTTGCCGGACAGCAGCGGGTAGAAGACGTAGTCCTTGGCGAGCTGACGGCCGGCCTTCTTGGCGAAGAGCGAGAGCTTGTTCATGGTCTCGCGACGGTCGTCACGACCCTTGGCGACCTTGCCCAGCTCGAGGTGCTGGATCCCCACGCCCCATTGGAACAGCAGCGCGAGGGCCGCGTTGTAGGCGATGTTCCCGTAGTAAAAGGGGTGCCAACGCTGGTCGCGGGTCACCCGGAGAACGCCGTACCCCACGTCGTCGTCCAGGCCGACGATGTTGGTGTACTTGTGGTGGATGTAGTTGTGGGTCTGCTTCCAGTGCTCGGCGGTGCCCACGATGTCCCACTCCCAGGTGGTGGAGTGGATCTCGGGGTCGTTCATCCAGTCCCACTGCCCGTGCATGATGTTGTGGCCGAGTTCCATGTTCTCGACGATCTTGGCGACCCCGAGGGTGCCTGCGCCGATCGCCCAGGCCGTGCGGTTGCGTGAGCCCACGAGGAGCAGTGCACGGGCCGCGATCTCGAGTCCCCGCTGGAAACGGATCGTGTTGTGGATGTACGCGGCATCTCGCTCGCCGAGGGAGCCGATGATGTCCTGACGGATCTGCTCGAGCTCCGCGCCGAGGGCTTCGATGTCGGACTCGGAGAGGTGCGCGAATTCCGGGATGTCGGTGATGGCCATGAAGCTACGGTACCGTAACTTACGGTCGCGTAGGTACGTTCGGTTGCGCGGGTCACACTTTTGGTGTGCGGTGAGCTGATCGATCGTCGCCCAGTCGTGGTGTGGCCGAGGACTCTTTTCCGGCGCCGAAGCGTGCGTGGCCTGCGCGGGAGTTCGACGATGTCACGCCGGACATCACGGTTGTGTAACGTCGAGCGGGTTCGTGACGACATAGATGGCGTTACGTGGGGTACAGACAGAACGCCCGATACCGCAGTACGACTCAGTACGCAGCAGTAAATACGAGGGGACACATCATGAGCAACGCCAACGACATCTTCCTGCAGGCCATCCAGCCGGTCATCGACATCTTCTGGTCGCTGGTGTGGACCGCCACCGGCTCGACCATCAGTGTTCCCCGTCCGACCGCTCCCGCGGGCACTCCCGAGTCGGTCTGATCCTTTCGAGCGCCGGGTTCACCGCCCGGTGATCTCCGCGGCAGCCCGCCCCTCGCTCGAGGGGCGGGCTGCCGCGTTTCATCCGGTCGGCCGGGTGGGTGGCGGTGGTGGCAGCGGCCGTGCCGCCGGCTCAGAGGCCGAACTTCTCGCTGCCACCCAGGTCGATCGGAATGGAGGCGCCGGTGATGCCCGCGCCCGCGTCGCTGCACAGGTAGACGGCCATGGACGCGATCGCCGACGGCTCGACCCACGGCTGCGGCATCTGGTTCATGCCGCTGAAGGTTTCCGCGGTGTCCTCGAGCGTGGTGCCCTGCCCGCCCGACATCATGGCGATCATCGAGGGGTTCTCGATCATCGGCGTACGGACGTTGCCGGGGTGGATCGAGTTGCACCGGACGCCTGAGAACCCGAGCTCACCGGCGAGGGCCTTGGCGAGTCCGCGCACGGCCCACTTGGACGTCCCGTAACTGGCGGTGAAGGAGCCGCCCCGCAGTCCCACCATCGAGCTGATCAAGACCACTGAGCCGCCGCGCCCGGTCGTCAGGATGTGGGGGATCGCCACCGTCGTCGTCACCCACGTGCCCTTGAGATTGATGTCGAGCGTCGTGTCCCACTCCTCCTCGCTCCGCTCCCAGGACGCGGCGGGCTGGGGCGAGACCCCGGCATTGGCCACGACGAAGTCCAGGCCGCCCAGCTCGGCCACCGCGGCGTCGACGGCTGCACGCATGCCGGGAAGGTCCCGAACGTCGACCTCCCCGGTGATGCAGCGCCTGCCGAGCGCGCGAACGGACTCGGCGGTGGCCTCGAGGTCCTCCGGATTGGCCATCGGGTAGGGCACCGTCTCGATGTCCCGGCACAGGTCGAGAGCGATCACGTCACATCCGGCGGCGGCGAACGCCTCGCAGTGTGCGCGCCCCTGGCCGCGTGCGGCGCCGGTGACCAGCACGACCCTTCCGCTCAGATCGGCCTGGGTGGGGACGGCTTGCGACATCGGGGCTCCTGACGTGGTTCGGCGGCGGACCCTGCGGGGTCGCCCGCCCTGCGGCATGCTGGAAGTCAACGTAGACAATCAGAACAGGTAGTGATCATCATGCTTGAACGGACCCTGGTCCTCGTGGATACCTCGTATCTACTGGCTAGTTTCTACAACTCGTGGGAGGAGGGTGCGCGCGGCCAGCTGGAGATATCCCTGGCCACGGTCGTGCACCGTTTAGACCACGTAGCCCACGGTCTGGTGGACCAGCCGGTCCAGCGCCAGAACTGGTATGACGGCATCCCGGACTCCGGCCCGCACCGGTATCAGCGCACTCTCCGTGTGATCGAGGGCGTGCAGCTGCGCGCCGGCCAGTTGATCGAGTGGGGTGAGAGACGAACCCAAAAGGCGGTCGACACCCTCCTCGTCGCCGACATGATCCAAGCCGCCTACAAGGGCCAGTGTTCGGACATGGTCCTGGTCACCGGGGATGCCGACATGATCCCCGGCGTGCGGGTGGCCGTGGACGCCGGTGTCCGGATGCATCTCGTGGGTTTCGGCTGGGATTCGATCTCCTCTGCACTGCGACACGCCTGCGACACCACGACTGTGCTCGATCCCCGCACCGACTTTCACGACGCCATGCAGATCAGGGTCCTCGAGGGCCCCATCCCCCCGAAGGTCAGGACCCCGACGGCGCCTCCGGTGCATCCGGGGGAGGACGCCCACGAGACCGAGGAGTCGGTGGGGATGGCCGACGTCGTCCTGCGCTCGGATCGCGCCTCGGCCACCTCGGTGGCCGACGAGACCCGCCTGACGGCCGCCGAGGAGGAGCGTGCGGCCGATGCGGAGGAGTTGGCGGCGGACGAGCAGGAATGCGCAGCGAGAGCCGAGTCCGAGCCGCCCGCGCCGGAGGCCGGGGATTCCGCGCAGGAACCAGTCGAACCGGCGACGGCCGGCAAGTCCCCCGCGCCTGGCGCATCGTCGAAGCCCGAGAGTTCACAGACCGCGGGGCCGTCGCCCGCGCAGCTGGCCAAGCAGAGCGACAAGACCGAGAAGCCAGAGAAGCGAGAGAAGGCAGAGAAGGCGGGGAAGCCGGACAGGGTGGGGGAGCCCGAGCGGCCCGGCCCGGCCGAGGCGCACCCGGGCCCCCAGTCCCCGGCCCAGTCCTCCCGGGTCGCTCCCCAGTTCGCGGGCTCGGTCCAGAAGCCCTCGGACCCCGGTGCGGATTCCAACGGGTCGTCCCGGCCGAACCCCTCGATGATGGCTCCCCATCGTCGGCCATTGCGGTCGAAGTTCGTTCCGCTCCCGGACGAGGTCTGGACCTCGTCCGGTGAGCAGACCCCCTTCGACGTGGGTCAGCAGTACGCAACGTGGTGGTACGAGCGGGCCGCCACGGAGAGTCAGCGGGACCAGGCGCATCTCCTCTCGGGCGGCGTGCTTCCCCCGGGGATCGACCGCCCGTTGCTGCAGTTCGCCTGCCAGATGCTCAACGAGTTCACTCTGACAGAAGCCCAGCGGGTTCGCCTGCGAGACGGGTTCCACGAGGGGATCCGGGCAGTCCTGCTCAAGCACCGCTGACGCCTTCACGCCTGGCCGGTCAGAAGGGTGGTGGGTCGGGGTCGTGGTGGTGGTCGGGTGGGGTGTCTGGTGGTGGGGCCATGGCGTTGGCTTTGCGCTCGGCGGCCAGGCGTAGGGCGCGTCGGTACCAGTGGGTGCTCTGGGGTCGGGGGTCGAGCCAGGGGCGGCGTGGAGGTGGGATGTCGGCGTCGGGGTCGGCCCTGGTGTCGGTCGCAGCCCCGGTGTCGGTGTCGGTGGTGTGGCGGCGCCAGCGGGCGGGGGGGCCGTCGGGGTGGGTGGTGAGGGTGTGTCCGGTGTCGGTGGTGATGGTCAGGGTGCCGTCGGGGGCGAGTTGGTAGTGCCAGTTGTGGAAGGTTTTGAAGCGGTGGTGGTTGCGGCACATGGCGGCGAGGTTGTTCTCGAGGGTCGGGCCGCCGGCGGTGGGGTCTGTGTGGTTGAAGGGGCGGACGTGGTCGATGTCGCAGGCGTCGGCGGGGACGGAGC